>JAQGHP010000447.1 GCA_028288775.1 Phycisphaerales bacterium
CGGCGGAATCACAGCCGGGGCGGCTGTGCCACATTTTGCTTTCTTCGACCGGAGTACCGGCCGAACGTCTCGGGGTACCGCGACCATGGGCGGGCCGCCCATGCCGCTTCATGCCACGCCAGTCGCCCCTGACACGAGCTTCCGCGATACAATTGCTTCGATGCCGACTCTTGCCGATACCGATCTCACCTTCCTCCGCCAAGCCGTGCGGCTGGCGATGGGCGGTCGTGGTCATGTCGAGCCCAATCCGATGGTGGGCTGTGTGATCGTCAAGGATGGCCGCGTGATCGGCCAGGGGTTTCACGAGCGTTTTGGCGCCCCGCACGCGGAGCCTAATTCGCTGGGCGCCTGCACGGAATCCCCCGCCGGGGCGACCGTCTACGTGACGCTCGAGCCCTGCTGCCATACGAACAAAAAGACACCCCCCTGCGTGCCGGCATTGGTCGCGGCGAAGGTCGGCCGCGTGGTGGTCGGGTGTGTGGACCCCAACCCGCAAGTCAGCGGCAATGGCATCGCGCAGCTTCGAGCCGCGGGCGTGCAGGTCGATGAGGCGGACGACAACTGCTGTCGGCAATTGATCGCGCCGTTCGTCGCGACGACCGTCCACCGCCGCCCGTACGTCACGCTCAAGTGGGCACAGAGCGCGGACGGGAAGGTCGCCGGCCCCGGCGGAAAGCGCGCGCGGATCAGCAACCGGGCCTCGCACCGCGTCATCCATGAAGTCCGCAGCCGGTGCGACGCCGTGATGGTCGGCATCGGCACGGTGACGGCGGACGACCCTCTTCTCACCGTTCGCGGCGTCGAGCCCAAGCGCCCGCTGCTCCGCATCGTCCTCGACAGCGACCTGCGGCTATCGATGCACAGCCAACTCGTTCGCACCATCGACCAGGGCCGCGTGATTGTGTTCTGCTCGAAGGAGGCCGCCGACTATTCCGGCACCCGCGCGGCGCTCGCCGCGGTGGGCGTCGAGATCCACCCCGTTCCCTCCGATCGTCCCGGCCGGCTCCATCTCGAGAGCGTCCTTTCCCAGACCGCCCGCCTAGGCGTCACACACCTGCTCGTGGAGCCCGGCCCCACGCTCGCCCGCGGCTTCTTCGACTGCGGCTGCTGGGACCGCGCCTGGGTCTTCCGCTCTCCGACGAAAATCGATGACCCCACCGCCCCCGCCGCCCCCAGCCCGCCTTTGAACGCGGTCGCACAAACGACGATCGATGGCGACGAATTGAGCGAATATCTCAATCCCAACGGAACGTATTTCGGCCCGTTCTGCTCGGCTGATTTCGCCTGGGCCTCGGGAGAGACAGCGAAGCTGTGAGGTAGAGGGAAAGAGGTGTCGCCACAGATGAACACAGATGAACACAGATGGGAAGCGGGTTTCCCGTGGCATGGGCGGCCCGCCCATGTCTTCCTCTTCAAAATCACAAAGACCACAGAGGCCACAAAGAGCACAGGGGGGAAATGCAACTGAATTTGTCTTTGTATTCCTCTATGTCCTTTGTGGCCTCTGTGGTCTTTGTGATTTTGATCGTGGAAATTGGAGCAGGGAAACATGGGCGAGCCGCCCATGCCACGGCAAAATGCGGCATCCACATTCATCTGTGTTCATCTGTGTCCATCTGTGGCGACACCTCCCCACATTCGCGGCTTCACGGCTTCTTCGGCGGCCCGCGCAACAGGCAGCGGCAAGCCTCAATGCCCCGGCAGCACGTCGATGAGGCGGTCGATCTGTTCCACCGTGTTATAGAAATGCGGCGACACGCGCAGCCTGCCCTCCCTCATCGCGATCTCGATGTGGTGCTGCTTTCGCAGGGCGACGACGATCTGCTCGTGGTTGTGCAGGGATGACGTGAAGCTCACGATGCCGCTCCAATCCAGGCCGGCGCGGGGACTGATGACTTGATACCCCTTGAGCATTACGCCCAAAATCAGGCGGTCGGTGATTTCCTTGATGCGATGGGATAGCGCTTCGGTGCCGATGGCGTGCAGGAGGTCGAAGGAGGCTTTGAAGGAGAGCAGGCCGGGGACGTTGTGGGTGCCGCACTCGAAGCGGCCGGCGTCGGCGCGGAGGGTGTAGTTGTAGTCGCCGTACTTCTGGGCCTCGATCACGTTCATCCACCCGACCATCAGCGGCCGCGTGCGTTCGATCAACTCCCGGCGGCAATAGAAAACGCCCGCCCCTTCCGGCCCCAGCAGCCACTTGTGCCCGTCCGCCGACAGGAAGTCGATCTTCATCGCCTTCACGTCCACCGGGAAAACGCCCAGCGACTGGATGGCATCCACGCACAGGAGCTTGCCGTTGGCCCGGCAGAAGTCGCCGATGGCGGCCAGATCATGTCGCTGGCCGCTGGCGAACTCGACATGGGAAAGGGCGACGAGCCGGCACTTGGGGTCGCTCGCCGCGGCCAGCAGCTTTTCCAGCGGCACGAACCGCCGGCCGTGGTCGTCCTTTTCTTCGGGCACCATGACCAGCTTGATCCCCCGCCCGCGTGCCTGCTCCATCCACGGGTAGACGTTCGCCGGGTATTCCACGCTGCTGGTGACGACCTGATCTCCGAACTGCCAGTCGATGCCGTTGGCGACAATGCTGATGCCTTCGCTGGTGTTCTTGACGAAGGCGATTTCGTCGCGGTGGGCGTTCATCATGGCCGCGGCCGATTGGCGGAGCTTCTCGATGTCGGCGTACCAGTGCGTCGCAAGGTACGCCCCTTCCTGTGCCTGGCGGGCGAATTCCCGCAGCGCCTCCGCGGCCACGCGCGGGAGCGGCGCTACGCCGGCATGGTTAAAAAAGTGCCAGTGCCGCAGGACCGGGAACGCGTCGGGGTTTCCGATGTAGGAATGGATGTTGCTGTTCGTCGGCGTGGTGATGGGATCGTTCATGTATATGCCTGATGGGACCTCGTCTATAATACCGCCGGAACGCAACTTCTCCCCAACCGGCGCGTCTGGAATCTGGGAGTCGGAGAAACGTCCGCCGCGATCGCATTTCCTCTCACGCGGCGGCAGACAGAAAGGTGTACCCGATGCTGCGTCACATGCGACGGGCCTTGCCGGCATTGAAAACGGGGCTTCTTTTATCGGCCGCCCTGTCGGCGGGCACGCCCGTGCGGGCCGACAGTACCGATGAGCTCGTCCGCGATTCGGCCCCGATGAAATGGGTGAAGCCCTTTCTCCCCGAGAACCTCCCCGATCTCAAATACCCCGCCTATTTCAACGACCTCGACAAGGCCCGCGCGCAGGAGTTCCACGGCCGCTATAAGAAGGCGCTGCAGAGCCTGCAAACGTTCAATCCGCAGAAGCCGGAGGAAGTGGTTGCCGTCGCCTTGATTCGGAGCAAGGCGCTGGAGGCGCTGGGCAAGTCGCAGCAGGCGGTGAAGGCGTTGAGCGATGAGCAGGTTGCCAAAGACCCCGCGGTGCAGGTCCGCCGGGCTCAGGTGCTTGCCGGGATGGGCAGCACGGACGATGCGCTGGCGCTGATCAAGGATCATCTCAAGGACCACCCCGAATCGGTCGCCGGGCATTATGAGCTGGGCGCGATCTGCGAGCAGACGGGGGACATCGCCGGGGCGAAGGCGGCGTTCACGTGGTTCGTGGACAAGCCGCAGAATTTCCTGGAGCGCTGGCAGAATCACGAGCGCGGCCCCTTCGAAAGCGCCGAGGATGTTACGCTCATCGGCCGGGCGCTCGACCGCTGGGGCGCGCTGACCGAGCAGTACCGAAACAACGCGCAGCTCAACAAGACGATCCTGAACATCTTCGTCCGCGCCTACGACGTAATCGACCGCGAATACTGGCCCGCCCACGTGGCGGCGGGCGAGTATTTCATGACCCACGACCAAATGAAGGAAGCCGCGGAGGAATTCACCACCGCCCTCAAATCCAATCCCAACGACGTCCGCTCGCTGCTGTCCCTGGGCCACCTGGCGCTTGAGCAGTTTAATTTCGACGGTGGGGACAAGGCCATCGCCGCCATCCGGCAGGTGAACCCGGACGCCATCGAAGGCGACACGCTTGAAGCCCGCAATCTGCTGCTGCAACGCCGCCCCGAGCTGGCGATCATTCCGGTGGAAAAAGTGCTCGCGGCCCAGCCGAAAAACCTCGAAGGCATGGGCCTTCTCGCGGCGGTGTACGCGCTGCAATTGAAGGACGCGAAGACCGCCGAGGTCTTGCAGCAGGTCGACCAGATCGACCCGAACAACGCCAGCGCCTACCTCGAAGTCGCCCAGCAGCTTTCCGCCATGCGGCAATACCCGCGCTCGGCCGACATGTACAAGAAGGCCATCGAACGCGCCCCCTGGTGGACCGCCGCCCGCAACGGCCTGGGCCTTCTCTACACCCAGAGCGGCGACGAGGACGACGCCCGGACGACGCTCACCGAAGCCCGGCAGCTCGACCCCTTCAACCTCGCCACCACCAACTACGTCAAGCTCCTCGACATGATGTCCGGTTTCGCCCGCAAGGAATCGGCCCACTTCATCGTCATGTACGACGCGCAGGCCGACCCCGTTATCCCCGAGTACTTCAGCGAATACCTCGAAAGCGTCCATGACCAGATCTGCAAGACCTTTAAGTACGAGCCGAAGGTGAAGACCTACATCGAAGTCTTCCCGAGCCACGACGCGTTCAGCGTGCGCACGACCGGCTCGCCGTGGATCGGCACTGTCGGCGCAAGCACCGGGCGCGTCATCGCGCTCCAATCCCCTCGCGGCGGCGAAGGGCTCGGCACGTTCAACTGGGCACAGGTGTTGCGGCACGAATACACCCACACCGTCACGCTCGGCGCGACCGACAACCGCATCCAGCACTGGTTCACCGAGGGGCTGGCGGTGTATGAGGAGCGCACGCCGATGCGGTGGGAATGGGTGCCAATGCTCTACAACGCCGTGAGCAAGCACGAGCTGTTCGCGATCGACCAGCTCACGTGGTCATTCGTCCGCCCCAAGCGCCCGATCGATCGGCAGCTCGCGTACGCGGAGTCGTACTGGATTTGCAAATACGTGGAAGAGACCTACGGCCACGACACGATCCTGAAAATGCTCGATGACTTCCGTAACGCCGAGCCGCAGGAGGTGGTCTTCCCCAAGCGCACGGGCAAGGCGCTGCCGCAGTTTCAGAGCGAATTTTTCGCCTGGTGCGAGCAGGTGGTTTCCAAGTGGGGTTACGACGCGGAATCGAGCAAGAAGTACACGGAGCTGCGCACCAAGGCGGACGGATTGGTGAAGGGCAAGCAGTACAAGGACGCCGTGGCGGTGTGGGAAGAGATCGCCAAACTGCGGCCCGTGGACGCCCTGCCGCACCAGCGGTTGGCCGGCCTGTACCTGACCAAGGAAGTAAACGAGCCGGAAAAGGCGGTCGCCGAGCTCGACCTGTTGTCGGAAGTTGAGCTAAAGGACAACCGCTACGCCAAGCGCGTTGCCCGCCTGTATCGCGACGAGAACAAGATGGACGATGCCGCCAAATACGCTCTGCGGGCGGCGTATGTCGATCCGTACGACCTCAGCGCGCACGAACTGCTCGCCGAGATCTACGAGAAAGCTGGCAACAACGAGAAAGGCCTGGAGCGGGAGAAGCGGGTCATCGACGACATCAACAAGTTGAAAGCCGCGAAGGCCGCCCGGGATAGCGATGAAGAGAAGAACGCCGGGAAGGGACAGTAATTTAACCATGGATTCCCCACCCGACCTCACCCTCCGGCAGTTCCAGAAGCACGTTTCCGACCGCTACGAAGCCGCCGACCGCGCCCGCGGCACGCCCGGCACATGGCTGCATTTTTCCGAGGAGATCGGCGAACTCGCCCGCGCCTTGGCGCGGAAAGACCGCGCCAATCTGGAAGAGGAATTCGCGGACGTGATCGCCTGGCTGTGTACGCTGGCGAACATCAATGACGTGGACCTGACTGACGCCATCGCCCGCAAGTACCTGGGTGCCGACCCGCCGAAGGGGACGAAGTAGGGGTCGCCCTGTTGGACAATTGATTCAGTTCTGGTATAGATGCCGGTTTCCGGCCCGCCCGATGGCGGGCCGGCTTTGTCGGCGGGCGCGGGTGAGGCCGGCCCCTTTTTCGTTCGATGACGTTGAAACGGTAGGACTGCGATGCATTACCCCCATAAGATCAGCAAGGTCAAGCGCGCCCGCGCGGTCGG
>JAQGHP010000450.1 GCA_028288775.1 Phycisphaerales bacterium
TTGGCGTGAAGCACCGAGCATTGCCGCTCGTAAATTTCCACGCCGGCGGTGAGCAGCGTTTCGTAGAAGGATCTTGTGCATAGTCGCACGACCGGCACGTCGCACTTTCCCGGCAGCATCAGCCGCACCTTCACCCCCCGGCGGGCGGCTTTGCAGAGGCCGTCGATGAGGGGATCGTCGGGTGCGAAGTAGGCCATGGTCATCAGGATGCTCCGGCGGGCCTCGCGGAGCATGCGGTAGAGGAAGGGCCGCAGGGGGCTGTTTAGGGTCGGCACGACCGCCATGACGCCCAGCTCGCCCTCCTGAAGATTGTGGATGAACTCGGCCCGGCGGGCGCGTCCGCCGTGCGCGACGTAATTCCACGTGCGGCCGAACGACTGCATCAGCAGCCGAGCGCCGGGGCCCTGGATGCCGATGGCATTGTCGCGCCAGAAATCGCACGGCTCGCAGCGCGAAGGCACGACCCACGACCCGGCGTATTCGCCCGCGATGTTCAGCCCGCCCAGGCCGGCGGAGTCGCCGTCGATGACGAGGAGCTTGCGATGGTCGCGGTTGAGCGGCCGCCAGCCGTACTGGCATTCCCATGGCCGCATGGGATGAAACGACTGCACCCGCACGCCCGAGGCGCGCATCCTGCGGAACATGTCCGGCTCTTCGCCCGCGAGCCCGCGCGTGCCGAACGAATCGTAAATCACGTACACTTTCACGCCCTGCGCCGCCTTGCGCGCCAGCAGCTCGGCGAACGCCCGGCCGGTTTCATCCTCCCCGAAAATGTACACCTCGAGGCAGACCAGCTTGCGCGCCGCCTTGATGGCCTCGTACGCCACGCTCAGGCCTTCCCCGTCCTTGAAAAGCTGAATCCGCGTGCCGTCGGAAAGCACGACGGGCGGCGGAGTTCGCCAGCCGTCGTCGGCCGCGCCGACGCGCAGGTTGATGCCGGGATTGACGAACTGCTCCTGTACTTCTACTTCGGCCGCGGGCGACGGCGCGGCAACGGACTCGCCGGCCATTCTTCCGATCGATTCGATTCCGGCGGCTCGCGCGAGTTCCATCGACGCATAATATGGGGGCTGCGGTGTTTCGGCAGCGGCAAAGTTCGCCGCATTCGATGTCGGCAGTGGGTCAGGGTAAAAGACGGGTGCCACAGGTCGCGGTACTCCGAGACCTGTGCTTCTTTAGACGCCACAAGCGCACAGGTCTGCGAGTACGCCGACCTGTGGCACCCACCGGACCTATCTAACTGTCCCGCTACCTCGCGTTCTGCCCGGTTCATGTGCGACTCTTTGTTCGCTATAATCGTCCTACTCGAAACACCCTCTACCAAGGCACAGGGAATGGCAATCTTACGCGAACAAGTGATGGCGGCGCTGCGAACGATTCAGGATCCCGAGCTCTTCAAGGACATCGTCTCCCTCAACGTCGTGAAGGACGTCCGCCTCGATGGCGACGACGTCTACGTCAAGGTGGAACTGAACAACCCGGCGTCGCCGCTCAAGGATACGATCAAGCGCGATGTTGAATCCGCACTCCGCAGGGCGGGCGCGCACGGCGTTTCCGTGGAAGTGGGAGGCGCCGCCCGCGCACCGGCCGGGGCTGCGCCAGCGCCGGCGCGGGACGTACTCCCGCAGGTCAAAAACATTATCGCAGTCGGGGCGGGAAAGGGGGGAGTGGGTAAGAGCACGCTCGCGCTGAACTTGGCCATCGGCCTGCGCCGAAACGGGGCGGCGGTCGGCCTGATGGACGGCGACATCTACGGCCCCAGCATGCCCACGCTGCTGGGCATCAAGGGCGCCGCTCCCGCGATGCACGGGAACAAGATTCTTCCCTTCCATGTTCACGGGATTTACGCCGTCACCATCGGCGCGCTGGTCGAGCAGGACAAGCCCCTGATCTGGCGCGGGCCGATGGCCCACGGCGCATTCAAGCAGTTGCTGCTCGAGAACACCGAGTGGCCGACCCTCGATTATCTGATCGTAGACCTTCCTCCCGGCACAGGCGATGTGCCGCTGACGCTCTGCCAGCTTTTGCCGCTGACGGGCGCGGTGGTGGTCGCGACGCCGCAGCAGGTGGCCCTGGATGACGCGGTGCGGGCGGTGAAGATGTTCCAGCAACTGGGCGCGCCGATCTTGGGGATGGTCGAGAACATGAGCTACTTCGTCGGCCCCGACGGCACGGAGCACGACATCTTCGGTCGCGGCGGCACCGAGCGCGCCGCCCAGCGGCTGGGCCTGGCCTACCTGGGCGCGCTGCCGATGTTTACTGAAGTGCGCGTCAACAGCGACGCAGGGCGGCCGGAGAAGAACTTCGAGGGCGACCCGAAGCTGCGAGCCGCGCTGGAGGCGATTGTTACGAATCTCGCCGGTGAAGTGAGCAAGCGGAACATGCAGCCGGCCGGGCCGTCGTTGACGATCCAGTAGCGCCGGGTTTGTGGTGCGGCCTTTCTGGTTGCAAGAGCAGGCTGAAAGCCTGCACCACAAAAATGCAGCGGGTCGCGCGTTTGTGGTGCGGCCTTTTCAGGTTGCAACGGGTTGAAAGTCTGCAACACAAAACGCAGGTGGTCGAAAGGTGGGAATCGGTGTCGAAACAAATGACGGGCGATGATCTCATCGCACTCGGCTTCACGCGTGGCAGGGCCGTCGGCGTTGCGCTCAAGCTTGCCCGCAAGGCTGCGAAGGAACTTGACCGTGACGCGATCGTGCGCGAGCTGCGGGCCGTGCTGGCCGATCCGGTTCACAATGCGGACCATCCTCAGTTCGCCGCACTGGCGGAAGTCTTGCGCGAGCAGATGAACAAGCCGCAGTTCATCGAGCGCGCCGAGCCTGCGCCGTACCGGGTGTGGGGGGAGGGGATCGAGGCGCAGGCCGCCGACCAGATCCGCCAGGCGGCCCGGCTGCCGGTGGCGGTCGCGGGGGCGCTGATGCCCGATGCCCACGTCGGCTACGGCCTTCCCATCGGCGGGGTGCTGGCGACGGAAAACTCGGTGATTCCGTACGCGGTCGGCGTGGACATCGCCTGCCGCATGCGATTGTCGGTGTACGACATTCCGGCCTCGGACCTCAAGCGCCTCAACGAGCAGCTCGTGCGGACATTGCAGCGCGAGACGAAATTCGGCGTCGGCGTCGAGTTCCAAAAGCCTTTGGAACACGACGTGTTGGACGAGGACTGGTCGATCACCGCCGTCACCAAGCGGCTTTTCGACAAGGCGCGCGGGCAGCTTGGGACCAGCGGGTCGGGGAACCATTTCGTTGAGTTTGGTATTTTCACACTGGATAAGCCCGATCTGGGGATCGAGCCGGGAACGTATTTGTCGCTCCTTTCCCACAGCGGCAGCCGGGGTGCGGGCGCGGGGGTGGCCGACTTTTATTCGCGGCTGGCGATGAGCAAGCATCCCGAATTGCCCGATGAGCTGCGCCGCCTCGCCTGGCTCGATTTGGATAGCGAGGACGGCCAGGAATATTGGGCCGCGATGAACCTGATGGGCCGGTACGCCGCGGCGAACCACGCCCTGATTCACCAGCGGGTCGCGAAGGCGATCGGCTCCAAGCCGATCGTGAGCGTGGAGAATCATCACAATTTCGCGTGGAAGGAAACGCACGACGGCCGCGAGGTGATCGTGCATCGCAAGGGCGCGACGCCGGCCGGCAGGGGCGTGCTGGGCGTGATCCCGGGGTCGATGGCCACCCCTGGATATGTGGTGCGCGGGAAAGGCTCGGCGCCGAGCCTGATGTCCGCGAGCCATGGCGCGGGGCGGCTGATGAGCCGCACCGCGGCCCGGGAAAAGTTCCGCTGGGCGCACGTCAAGCCGATGCTGGAAGCCGCGGGCGTGCAACTGCTGTCGGCGGGGATCGACGAAGCGCCGGTCGTCTACAAGAACATTCACGAGGTGATGAAAGCGCAGAGCGACCTGGTCGAGGTCGTCGCGCGGTTCGACCCGAAGATCGTGAAGATGGCGGACGCGGGCGAGAAGCCGGAGGACTGACCATGAGTAAAGACGTGTCATCGTCGCACCGCCACACGAACCGCCTGGCGCAGGAGTCTTCTCCCTACCTGCTGCAGCACGCGCACAATCCGGTGGACTGGTATTCGTGGGGGCCGGAGGCATTCGAGGCCGCCCGGCGGGAGGACAAGCCGATCTTTCTCTCCGTCGGCTACTCGACCTGCTACTGGTGCCACGTCATGGAGCGGCAGAGCTTCGAGAACGAAGCGGTGGCGGCGGAGATGAACAAGCGGTTCATCAACATCAAGGTCGATCGCGAAGAACGCCCGGACGTCGATCAACTGTACATGACCGCGGTGCAGGTCCTTACGCGGCAGGGGGGATGGCCGATGAGCGTCTTCCTCACGCCCGACCTTCGCCCATTCTACGGCGGCACGTACTTTCCTCCCACCGACATGTACGGCCGGCCGGGCTTCGTCACCCTTCTCCGCGGAATCGAGGACGCCTACCGCAACCGCCCGGCGGACGTGGAGAAGACCGCGAATCAAATCATCGAGATCGTCGGTCAGCTTTCTGAGCCTTTGGCGCCCCAAGCGCCGATCACGGTCGACCAGGGCTTTATTGACGCGCTGGTGAAGCGATCCACCGCCGACTATGACCCCCGTTACGGGGGCTTCGGCGGTGCGCCCAAGTTTCCGCGGGAGACACTGTTGGAATTGGTTCTGGTCTACCTGCAATCGGCAGACGATGCGGGCCGCCAACCTCAATTCACAGATTTCAAATCGCAAATCCTCTCTTCCCTCGACGCCCTCGCCGCGGGCGGGATTCGCGATCAGCTCGGCGGCGGATTCCACCGCTACTCGACGGATGCGCAGTGGCTGGTGCCGCACTTCGAAATCATGCTCTACGATAACGCGATGCTCGCGTGGTGCTACGTCGAGGCGTACCGCCAGACGCGCGAGCCGCGTTACGCGGCAGTCGCCCGGGGCATTTTCGATTTCATTCTGCGGGAAATGACCTCGCCCGACGGCGCGTTCTACACCGCGTTTGATGCGGAAGTGGACGCGCAGGAAGGGCTGTCCTACCTGTGGACCGCGCCGGAAATCGAGCAGGTTCTTGGGAGGGAGGACTCGAAGGTTTTCGCGAAGGTCTACGGCGTCGACCGTGGCCCCAATTTCGCCGACCCGCACCACGGGAATGGCGTGGCCGATAAGAACATTCTCTTCCTTCCCCGGCCGATGGCGGAAGCCGCGAGGGAATTAGGCACAGACGTGGCGGCATTGGAAGCCCGCCTGACGCCGATGCGGCAGAAACTGCTCACGGTGCGGGCGAAGCGGAAGCAGCCGCTGCTCGATACGAAGATCATCACCAGTTGGAACGCGCTGATGATCCGCGCGTTCGCCTACGGCGGGCAGGTGCTGGGGGACGCACAGTACACGGCCGCGGCGACTGCGTCGGCGGAGTTTCTGTTTCGCAACCACGAGAGGCCCGATGGCACGCTCCTTCGCACCAGCCGCGAAGGAAAGGCCAAGTACGAAGGCTTTCTCGACGATTACGCGTTCCTCGCGCAGGCCCTGCTTGCGCTCCGTGACGCGACCGGCGCGGACATGTGGAAGGACCGTGCCGGCAAAGTCGCATCCGCGATGCTCGACCGTTTCGGCGACCCGGAAACCGGCGGGTTCTACTTCACCGACAAGTCCGCCGGCGACGTGCTCGTCCGCCAGAAGACGGCGACCGACAGTCCGCTCCCCAGCGGCAACGCCGTCGCGGCGATGGTGTTGCTGGAACTGGGGCACGTGGCCGCGGCCCGCGCGACGCTCGCGATTTTCGCTCAGCAGATGGAAAGCCAGGGGGAGGGAATGAGCGCGATGGTGCAGGCGGCGCAGCAATTTCTCCGCCGGGCGGAGCCGTTTACGGTTTCGGCGGAAGCACAGGCCGATGCGGACCGGCCACTGTCGCCGCAGCAGATCGCGCAGGGCGTTGTTTCGGTTAGCACAAGTTGGCGCGGACCGGCGGAGTTGCTTGTGCGGCTGGATATTCTTCCGGGCTTCCACATCAACGCGCATGAAGTCGAAGGAGACGTCCCGCTGATCGCGACGGCGCTGACGCTTGGCGACGACGCCGCGGCCACGGTGGAATATCCGCCGGGCAGGGAAATGGGATTCGCGTTCGCGGACAAGCCGATCCGCGTGTACGACGGGGATGTTACGATCGTCGTGCGATTTGGGTCGCCGCGTCGCGAAGGGATGTCGGCGAAGCTTGCCCTTTCATACCAGGCGTGCGATGAGCGGGCGTGTTTGCCGCCGGTGACGAAACAGGTGGAAGTAGCGTCCGGGTGAGGGGGCCGTGCCGGCCGGCGACTTCGTGTACGATGCGTACTTGCATCTTTTTCGACAATCGTGCACGTTTACAATCCTTGCCGACCAACCCTCAATGGAGCCGGACATGCCGCTAAAACGATTTGCGATCATGATGATCGTGGGGCTGCTTCTCCTGACGGTGCAACTGAATGCAAGCCCAGAGGCCGATCCTGGCGCTCGGCCCGCTGGATCGGACAAGCAGTCCATTCCAAATGCTGCGACGCCGGCGGACGCATTGTTGCGCGGCGCTGAAATTTGCGATCACCTGGACGTGGACGAGGCGATGGAGCTGTACGACTGTCAGAGTGAGGAGGAATTGAAGACGGCCCGGGCTATTTGTGAGAACACCATCGCGTACACGAAGCTCGAGCACGCCGTGACGAAGAAGTTCGGCAAGGAATCCTCCGACGCGATGGTCCACGCGGCGGGGCAAAAGATTCGGGAGGACGTGAAGGCGGCGGACGTGAAGACGGACGGCGACCGTGCCGAGGTGCAGTTCAAGGGGGATGGCGAAGTGCCCTTTGTAATGAAGCGCGTCAAAGGCGTTTGGAAGATATCGACCCGGGAAATAGTGGACGGGATCGACAAAGATTCTCGAAAGGCGTGGATCGACGGGCTGAAAGTGGAAGCCAACGACATATTGAAAATCGAACGCGACGTGAGCTCGGGCAAATATAAGACCGGGGAAGAGGTCATTGCGTCGCTGAAACACATGTCCGAGGCCCCGTCCCAACCGGCGGAAGAGAAGGGGAAGTAGATGGTTCACATCGCATACTCGCGGCGAGCGGTGCTGGGCATGGCGATCGGAGCTTTGGGCGCCTTTGTGTTGGAAAGGAAGCTTCGTGGCGCGGGCGCGGAACCAACGCCCGCCGGGAAGTGGAAGGGGCTTCACCTGTGCATTTCCGGGGACGGCGGCTTGAAATCACTCGCCGAGCAGGCGCATGCGCTCGCGGACGTGGGCGTCAACGTGGCGGTCATCGAAGTCAATTACGCCTTCGATTTTAAATCCCACCCCGAGTTGTCGGACGGCGCGCGGGTCACCGCCAAACAGTGCAAGGCGACTGCCCTAGCCTGCCGGGAGAAGGGGATTCGGCTCATTCCGGGGTTCAATTGCCTTGGGCATCAGTCGTGGAAAAAGGCAACGTTTCCGCTGCTCAGGAAATATCCGGAATTGGACGAGACGCCGGGCAAGTACCCGGAGAATGAAGGCATCTATTGCCGGAGCTGGTGCCCGCGGCATCCGCAGGTGAACGGGATCGTTTTTGCACTGCTCGACGAGCTGGCCGATGCGTTTGATAGCGACGCCATCCATGTGGGGATGGACGAGGTCTTCCTCGTGTCGTCGGAGTTTTGCCCGCGGTGCAAGGGGACGGACCCGGCGGAATCGTTCGCGAAGGCGGTCAACGACATTCATGGCCACGTGACCGGCGAGCGCAAGCTCCAGATGCTGATGTGGGGGGACCGATTCCTGGACGGCAAAGCCACGGGGTACGGCGAATGGGAAGCGTCGAAGAACGGCACGTACGCCGCGATCGACCACGTGCCCAAGGACATCATTGTTTGCGACTGGCACTACGAGAAGCGCGCGGAGTATCCGTCCATCCCGCTGTTGCTGAAGAAGGGATTTCGAGTCTGGCCCGCCGGCTGGAAAAGTGAGCCGGCGACGGTCGCTCTTCGTGATTACGCGAACGGGCAGGCGGACGAGAAAATGCTCGGACACCTGTGTACGACGTGGGGCTCGGTGGCGGTGGACAAGCTTGCGCAGTGGCCGCCGGTGCTGGCGGGAATGGGGAAGGAATGAAGTGCGGAATGCAGAGTGCAGAGTGTTGGTACCGCCCATGTGGCACAGCCGCCCTCGGCTGTGATTCCGCCG
>JAQGHP010000458.1 GCA_028288775.1 Phycisphaerales bacterium
GGTTAAGCGTTTTGCGCCCAACCGGCGGCTACCCGATGAGTTCCAGCCGTGCGAACTCCAGTATCAGCGTCTTCTGCCCCGCTTCATTGAATTGTACGACCGCCCGGGTGCGATTGTCGCCCATCTCCGCAATCTCCCGGATCCGACCGATTCCGAACGTCGGATGGCGGACGACCTGCCCCTGGCGATAGCGCGCGAACTCGCCCTTTGGCTCCGAGCCCCGCCGGTCTTCAAAATCACCGCGGTCGTCACGCCGATACCCTCCCCGCGAACCCGACGGCTCAAACCCGGTCCGATCGGTCACTGTCAGTTCGTCCGCCGGCATTTCATTGAGGAAGGGGGAGGGAATCGTCCGCTCGCTGATCCCGCGGATCATCCGGCGGGCGGCCTTGCTCAGCAGCAATCGCTCCTGCGCCCGAGTGATGCCGACGAAACACAATCGCCTTTCTTCTTCCAGTTCCGTCAGATTGCCGCGGGCTCGGCTATGGGGCAGCACGCCCTCCTCAAGTCCGATAATCGCGACGACGGGGAACTCAAGGCCCTTGGCCGCATGCAGTGTCATCAGCGTGACCGCCCCGCCGGCCCCTTTCATATGGTCGGCGTCGCTTACCAAGCTGATTTGCGCGAGAAAGTCGTCGAGCGTTCCTTCGGCATTGTCGCGGTCGAATTCGCTGGCCGAGTTGATCAGTTCTTCCACGTTCTTCAGCTCGTCGAGTTCTTCGCCCCCCGTCTTCTTCAGATATTCTTCCAATCCACTCTGCCGAATGACGGCCTCGGTAATATCGCGAACGCGACCATGCAAGACGAGATCGCGCACCGAATCAGGCAAAGGCGCAGGGCCGGTATCGGCACTCTCGACCGGAAAGGATAGTTGCTCGGAGGATTCAGGGGCGGACCGCGACGCGGATGGACGCGACGACGCACCGGCTTGCGGCTCCTGGCTCCTGGCTTCTGGCTCCTGGCTTCTCACTTCTCTCCCCGCCCCGTACGCCATCGCGCGCCAGCGTCCGACCAACTGCACGAATTGTCTGGCGGCGTTTGCCGCACGCGGCGAGAGTCCCGTGATTCCCGCGGCACGCTCCATCGCCTGCCAGAGCGAGATTCCGTTCCCCACCGCGTACGCCGACATCAGCTTGATCGCGGCGTCCCCCAGCCCGCGCGTGGGCACGTTGACGATCCGCGACAGGCTCACCTCGTCGCTGGGATTGGCGACGACGCGCAGGTACGCCAGCACGTCTTTAATTTCCTTGCGGTTGTAGAACTCTACGCCGCGGGCGATCTGGTACGGCACGCCCGCCTTGCGCAGGGCGTCTTCCATCACGCGTGACAGGGAGTTCATGCGGTAGAATATCGCCATCTTGCTCCAGTCGAAGCCGCCCTTCTCGTGGGCCTCGCGGAGCTGCTGGGTGATGATCGCGGCTTCGTCGTGCTCGTCCTGACAGAGGAACAGCCGGGCCGGTTCGCCCTGGGCGTTTTCCGTCCAGAGCAATTTGTCCTTGCGCTGCGTGTTGTTGGCAATGAGCTGCGAGGCGATCCGCAGGATGCGCTGGCTCGAGCGGTAGTTCTGCTCCAGGCGGACGACCTTCGCGTCGGGATAGTCCTTCTCGAAATCGAGGATGTTCTGAATGTCCGCGCCGCGCCAGGCGTAGATCGACTGGTCCGGGTCCCCCACCACGCAGATGTTCCGGTGCCGCAGCGCCAGCGCGTGGGCGAGCACGTATTGCGAATGGTTGGTGTCCTGGTATTCGTCGATAAGCAGATACTGGAATCGGTCCTGCAAGCCCGCGAGCACATCCGGGTGGTCGCGGAACGCGTGAGCCGTGCGGAGCAGGAGGTCATCGAAATCGAGCGCATTATTCTGGTTCAGCAGCGCCTGGTACTTCGTATACACGCGGGCGACGGTACGCTGATAAAAATCTCCCGCGGTTTGCGCGAAGGCCTCGGGACCGATGAGCTGGTTCTTGGCATTACTAATCGTCGCATGCACGGTGGACGGGGAGAAGTTCGTGCTGGAAACGTCCAGCATCTTCAAGGCCTCCTTCACCACCTTCCCCTGATCGGCGCTGTCGTAGATCGTGAAATTCGTTGGCAGGCCGATTTGCGGCGCGAAATGGCGCAGCACCCGCAGGCACAGCGAATGGAACGTACAGATCGTCGGCCACGGCTGAACAAGCCGGCCGAAGTCGCGCATCTGCCGGCCCACGACGCTGCTCACCCGCGACTTCATCTCCCCCGCGGCTTTATTGGTGAAGGTGATAGCGAGGATCGAGGGTGCGGGGATGCCCTGGCGGATGAGATAGGCCACTCGCCGCGTGATGACGCGCGTTTTCCCGCTCCCCGCCCCAGCGACGATCAGCAGCGGCCCGTCCACGTGCGTCGCCGCCTCGCGCTGCGGCGGAGTTAGGTCTTCCAGCAACTGTTCGATTTCCAGCACGCGAACTCCACTCCGAATCAGAAAAACACCTCTTACCGCGCACTATAGCGGCGCGGCAGAACGATTCCAAACGAGGACGAAAGGACGAAAAATTCGCGTCGGCCCTCTCCCTTTCCCCAGGTTCCACGCTCTTCGTCAGCCCCGTTCTCCCCTTACCTCCTGCCCTCTCCGGCGGTATATTCCGCTTGCCCGCCGCGGATGGCCCCGGCGTGAAACATCTCTCGCAGGAGAAAGTCATGTCCAAGCGTTTTCACTGGCTCGCCGGCTTCGCCATGCTCGCATGTTTTACCGGCTCGGTTCGGGCCGATGACCAGGCGGACATCAAACAGGCGGCCAAGACCTTCGCCCAGGCCCTGGCCAAGGGCGATCCCGACGGCGCGAAAAGCGAAATGGTGCGCACCGACGACACCGATTCGATGGTCGATGCCATCACCCCGATCGTCGCCGGTCGCCTGAAACTCGACAAAGCCCTCATCGCCAAGTTCGGCGAAGACGGCGCGAAAAAAGTCGCCGGCGGCGTCGGCGTGAATCAGTCCATGGCGGACTGGGCCCATCATGTGGACGACGCGGACGTCAAAGTCGATGGCAACAGCGCCACGGTCCTGAGAAAGCAGGATCCCAACGCCCCCGCGCCGGCGCAGGGCCACGACAATTCCCTGCACATGAAGAAGGTGGACGGCAAATGGAAGGTGGACCTCTCCGCCACGCCGAACATCGATAAAACGAAGCAAGCCATCCCGATGATGCAAGTCATAGGCAAAGTCATGTCGGAAATGGCCGACGAAGTGGATGCGGGTAAGTTCAAGACCACGGCCGAAGTCAGCGCCGCGATGCGGGAGAAAATGGTCACGGCAGCGCGCTCCATAGGCAGGCCGACCGGCCGGCCCGGCGCAGAACCCGCGAAATAGAGCGAACACTTTCATTCGCCCGGGCCTGTGCGGACGGGACGAGCATTGCGCGAAATCGTCGGGGCGCGACCATCGGCCTGCGCACCAACATCAAGGAGCCCGGCTGCACAAAGTGCGACCGGGCTCCTCGTCTTTGAATCGTCGTTCGGTAAATCGCCGTCGCGGTTTATTTCTCTCCTCCGTCGTCCGTGCAATACGCCTCGAGTTCGCTCAGGAACTCGTAGAGCGCCGTGGCGGTGTTGTGCTGGGGGTCGTCTCCGTCATAGACGAGTGTGAAATCTTCCCGCATCGCCGCACAGGCCAGTTGCTGCAGCGCCGGCTTGGCCGGGCCGTTTGCTAGTGCTTCGTGGTAACACGCGCGGAAGTAGTCGTAGCCGTCGGGGTGGCTCTCGAACCAATCCCAAAGCTCCCGCGTCGGGCCGAGATGGCAGAGCACATGATCGATCCGGCACCACTCGCGAAGATCGCGGGTGAGCCCGATCGGCTCGGCCCAGATCCGCTGCCCGTCCCCGGCTTCGACCGGTTCCAGAAAGTGCTTGATCTTGAACATGGCCGCTCCTTGCTTCACATGTTTTACGTGAGAGGAGCCTTCCGGGTTCCTCTCTTTATAAGACGATGGAAAGTTCGTGAAGTTGGGAACGAAGACCGGGATTTTCGCTGGCGCGATCGGCCCGAACTGCAAATCCGCAAAGAGTTGAGATTTCGGCAGTCATGACCCGGCGGCACTGTCTGCTCAGCCGCCCGCATGCCGCCCGCCGTGCCCGATTTCGATCTCCGGCTCGACCTGCTGCACGCTGCCAGAGGAGACCAAGATCAGCGTGGCCCGCTCGCCCGACGGCCCGACGCCTTCGGGCTGCCGCATGAGAACATCGGTCGCGGCGACCCGGCCTATCTCCGTGTGGGTGAACGGGTAGTCGGGCCACCGCGGACTAAAGAGAAAAGTGTAATATTGATGGCCGTCCGGGTCGGTGTGAGGTTCCAAATCGGTTACGACATAGAACTCGTTGTTGGCCATTGCCAAGTCGTGCTCCAATCGCTCGGGGCTAACTTTCACGACCCGCGAACGCGTGGAACACGCCGACGACCCGTGCCAACAACCACAGTCGGCACAGCCGATGGATGAAACCGTCAGGAGCGAAAGGGAACCGGTACAGCACGCCATCAACGCCCGATTCAAATCGATTCTCATCGGCCACCCGTTGTTGACGACACCAACGCGCCAAGCCCGTCGAGACCGGCCCAAGGGGCTATGCGATTGACCCATTGTGCAGCCTTTCAGCCCGCCACGCAGCGTGCAAAAGGCCGTACTCGGAGTGGTCGCTGCCCTTATGGTTGATTCGGCTTTGCGCGGGAGCGGCTGGCCTGATCGGCCGACGTATCTTCCACGCTCTTGTCGGTGCGCTCGGTGGCTGCCTGGCCGGGCAGGCGTTCGACCTCGACGTCGCTCTTGCGGACCGTGTCGCGGACGGTTTCGGTTCGCTGTTGAGCTTCCTT
>JAQGHP010000460.1 GCA_028288775.1 Phycisphaerales bacterium
TCGATCTCGCCCATTACGGCATCAAAGGCATCTTCTGCGGCGGCACCGAGCTCACCCCCCAATTCCACCGCTTCGCCCGCGAAGAACTCGCCCCCGGCGTCGATTTCGTCCCCACCTACGGCAACACGCTCATGGGCCTTGCCACGCACAAGCCCTTCGACCCCGCCGACAATTACGAAATCATCTACCACGCCCCCCAGCCCCGGGCGGTGGTGGAGATCATGGATTTCAACGACTCGGAAAAGAAGGCCGAGTATGGCAAACAGGGCCGCGTGATGCTCACGACGCTGACAAAGGAAACCTTCATCCCCCGCTTCCTGGAGCGCGACCAGGCCATCCGCCGACCCCCGTGCGACCCGTACCCGTGGGACGGCGCGGGCAACGTGCAACCGTTCCAAGGGTTCGCGGGGACGGTGGTCGAGGGCGTTTATTGATCACCGGGGTGAATGTCGTTACATTGCGGTCGTCACATGTCCGACCCCACGCTCCCTATTGCCGTCGCCGCACCGCCGCAACTACTCCATTACAGCACCGGCAGTTCCGACGTCCACGTCGGAACGGTAAGCCCGGCTGGCTTGCTGATGACGCTCCTCGGTGGCCTGGGAGCGGCGGCATTGGCGGCGCTTGTTGCGTTCTTCTGGGTGGTCTTCCGCCTGCCGCTGTCGTTGATAGGCTCTCTCGGCGCTCAAAGCCTTATCGTCGGCGGCGCATTATTCTGGCTATTCAAGCGCTTTAAGCTTCGCGGGTCAGCGGCCGGACTGGTCTTGGGAATCGTCTGCGGACTGGCCAGCGCATTCTTCTTTCATTACGGCCTGTATGTCCGCAACGTCTATCGTTCCCACGCGGAATGGACTGCCCAAATCGAAAGGGCGAAGGCTGCCGGCGATTTGCGAATCAATCCGGCATACGCCGACTGGATCGAGAAACATCCTTTCGCCGCGTTCGATCAGTTCGTCTTCCCGCTGACCGGCCATCACGGCTTCCTGGGTTATATACAACTCCGCGCACCGAAGCTTGCCGGCCTCGGCATCATTCAGGCGGTGCTGGTCGCATCCGTCGCGACATTCATGGGGAAGAAAGCCGCGACACGGCCGGTCTGCCGGAGTTGCAGCGAATGGCTTCAGCCGCCCATCGAAGTCGCGGTCCTCTCGGTCGCGCTCGCCGAGCCGCTGGTGACCGCAATCCAATCCGACGACGCCGCGGAAATACTCCGCATTCATCATCTGCCAGGCCCATTCCTGGCGGGGGGACGAGTTATCGCCCGCCTTCACTTTTGCAAACGATGCAGCCTGCGATACGTAGACGTCATCGCAAGGGCCCCCACCGGCTCGTCACCACAACTCGGACTGACCGTTATTTCAAAGGAAACGCTCGACGCTTTGCGGTTCGAGTATTCCGAGCCGGCGACAGTGCAACCTGTGCTTTCGGAACAGCCCACTCCGGTGGGTAACACTTCGGAAGGAACACCGGAGTAAATCGTCTCGGTAATCGGTATAATCAATGTTCCGCTTTGTGATGTGCATGATGCCAATTGTCAGTACCGCCAAGATGTCCGCGAAACAGTTCCTCCGCCTTGGAGAGGACCCGCCCGGCGTTCGCCTGGAACTCGTCAACGGAGAGATCGCCGTGAGCCCCAGTCCTCTGCCGAGACATTCGCACGTCGAGAAGCGACTTTCCCATATCTTGCTCGGACACATCATTGAGCATGACTTGGGAAACCTGCTCGGTGACACTGACACGATCTTCGGTGAGCACGATGTCCGCCGACCGGATTTGATTTATTTCACGAAAGAACGCGAAAACCTTATCCGGGAAGATCAGGCTATTGATGGCCCGCCGGATTTGTGCGCGGAGATACTGAGTCCAAGCAGCCGACTGATTGACCGCCGGGACAAATTCCGGCAATACGCCGCGGGCGGCGTGCGATTCTACTGGATTGTCGATCCGCAATTGAAGACGATTGAAGCGTTCCGCCTGACCGGCGGTCGGTATCGCGCAGTCGGGCGTGGCCAGGGAAGTGACACGGTCAGTCTGCCCCCCTTCCCCGATCTCGAAATTTCGCTGGGCAGGATTTGGTTTCCGACCCGCCGCAAGTAATCCCGGAAACGCACTACGCCGCTTCGAGGAACAATCCCGTCTTTCCGCCCCAGCGCAGTTTGCGGTATGCCTGCACGGTGACGTGGTCACTTTGCAGCATGGGCTGAAGCACGTCGGCGGCGACGTCGGCGTGATCGACGAGCAGCCGCAGGCGCGGGGCCTGGGCAGTGTCGATTGCGAACTGCGGCACGGCCATTCCGATCAGCGCGCGGTTTTCGCTGAGCCAGCGGTAGGCAAGGCCGATCGAGCGGAGCTCGGAGAGGCCGGTGCGGGCGACGGCCAGCAGGACGACGCCGCGGTCGCGGGAAATGGCCAGGCGGGCTTCGGCGCACATGGGGGCGCGGACGGGGCATTCGATCAGCTCGCCGCGGTTTTGCTGGAGGATGGCGGCGATGATCGACTCCGCACCGGCGTCGGGGTTTGGAAGATCGATCACATCGACCGCGGTGTCACGGGCCGGAGCCATTGCCGGCGAAGGCGCAACTCGGGGCGTCTCGGGCATGACAGGTCCGGCAATCGGCAGGGGCGCGGGTGTTGGCGCAGCCGCGGGCGGGTTGACCGGCAATACCGGAACGGGCGCGGGCATTTGTGTCGTCATGTCGGCGGCCTTTCTCGGCTCGGCGGGGCGGGCGGGCCGGCGGACAGCCTCGGGCACCGGTTCCGATTCGATGGTTTCTTCCAGGTCCGCTGCGGGCATTTCCGCGGGCATGCCGGCGCCCAGGCTCTCAAGGAAGTTGGCGACGATCTGCCACTGCGGTGCGATGCCGAGCTGCGCCTTGTCGCGCGTCGGGCGGCAGCACAGCACAAGGGTTTCCGTTACATCCGGTGACTTGCGAACCGGAGCTTCGGCCTCCAAAGGCCAATTCAAAAACTGCTGGCAAACGCCCGAAAGTTTCCGGCAGACTCTTTCCATCTCCGACTCGTCCGTCCCATCGAGCAGCGCCAGACTCAGGCGCGGCCGGTACGACTCGGCGATCCCCTTGAGCATGCGATAGCTGGACACCACGCCGTCGTGATCGCAGGTGCTCAGAAGCACCCAATGGCCTACCGCGCGGAGCAGCGCCTTGGCCTCGGGCGTGCGTGGGCTGGGCACGAGCAGCAGCCAGCGGTCCACGTCGCAGTTCATTTCCTCCAGCGCCTCGGCCATCTGCCGCGTGTCGTAGCACTCGGCAGTTTCGGTCGCATCCAGATCGGGGTCGAGAACGGCGTTGCCCGGCTCGAAGCACATCAGGCGAAACTCGCTGGCGTCCAGTTCGATAAGCCCGATGCGGCCATGCCGGCTGGCCAGATGACGGGCGTATTCCTTCACGCGGTCGAACTGCCTGCCGTTGAGATGCCCGCTCAGTAGCGCGGTCACCTGCGGCGTGCGACGGACGGGCGCGGACTCCACGTCTGTCGTGGGTTCACCGAACACCTGCGCAAATTCCTCGGGAGTCAGGTCGATGCTGAGGTCTCCCCCGTCTGGCGGGAGCGGCGTCGCCGGCCGTTGCACCGGCCGCGGTTGGCCTGGCGGAATCCGCTGTGGCCGCGGAGCGCCGTTCGTGTGCCGGTCCCGGACACTGCTCAGGAACAGGTGGCTGATTTCGCTCAGGCTGCGCTTTTGGGGCTGTTCGTCGGACATGTTCTGTTGTCCTTGGTCAGTTGTCAGTTGTCGCCTTCAGGGATCGGTTGTCAGCGGTCAGTTGCGAATCGGGACCGACAAAGGACAAGTGACCACGGACGAATGACGCTCACGCAACCTCGACCACATTGTTCAACTCACCGAATTGATTGGTCTCGACATAGGTGTTATGCGGGTCGGTGACCCAGCGGCCGTCCACGATAAAGCGATAGCGGTAGCGCCCGGGGCCCAGCGGCAGGCGGATAGTCCAGGGTCCCTGGCCGGTTGCGTTTTGCAGGGGGCTGGCGACGGCGGACCAGCCGTTGAAATCGCCGGCGATGAGCACCTTGCTGGCGCGGTCGAAGCGGGCGGCGAAGATCACCTCGTCGCCGAACTGCTTGACGCCGTAGAAGTCTTCGATCTTCTGTTGCGTGGTCCGGGGCTCCGCCACACGCGGGGCCGCGGCGGGGTACTCGGCCACCGCCGTCGCGCCGAAGGAACGGTAGTCGGGTTCGGATGACATCCCGGCAAAGGCGGGAGTCGGGTCGAACGAAGGGGCGGCGGGCGTCGCGAGGCGTCCGGCCATTGGCGCTGGCGCGGGTGCAGACGCCGGCTGGGAGCCGCCGCTGAACAACACCGTGCCGCGACCGAATTGCGCGTTGGTGAGCTGCGCGAGCTGCTTGGCCCGTTGCACCAGTTCCGCGGGCCGGGAAAGCTTTTCGTTGTTCACGGGCTCGACGTCCACCGGGCGGTGGCCCATCAGCTCGCGGGCGAGGTTGACGAAATCCTTGTACCCCCGGCTGCCCGGGTCGTACTCGGTGATGGGCTGACCGAAGCTCGCCGCTTCCTTGAGCTTGGTGTTGAAGTTGACCGTGCTCTCCATCAGGTAGTCGCGGAACTTGGCCCGCAGCTCGCTGAGCACCTCACGGGCGAGCTTGGTGCGCGTGTCGTAGAGCGTGGGGAGCACGCGGATGGTCACGTCCTTGTTGTAACGCTCCTTGAGCTCTTCGAGCGTCTCCATCATCTTGGTCAGGCCGTGCAGGCTGAAGTAGCCGGTCTCGACGGGCACGATGACTTCGTCGCAGGCGCGCAGCGCGTTGAACGTCAGCAGGCCGACGCTCGGCGGGCAGTCGATCACGCACCACTCGTAGTTTCCTCGAACGGAATCGAGCGACTTGGCAAGACGGTCTTCGCGCCCGATGCGGCCGGCGAAGATCTGCTCGAACGCCGCGAGCTTGAGGTTCGACGGCGCGAGATCGAAATCGCTGGCGATCTGCCAGACCAGCTCATTGAGCTTGGCGACTTTCCCGTCCCCGGCGTCGATGAGCGAATCGAACACGGTGCGTTCGATCTGCTCCTCGGGTACGGCCAGCCCTACGCCGCAATGGCCCTGGGGGTCCATGTCCACGAGAAGCGTTTTATGCCCGAGTCGAGCGAGGCAGGCGGCCAGATTGATGCTGGTCGTCGTCTTCCCGCAGCCGCCCTTTTGGTTGATGATCGCGATGATCCGCATGGCCCAACCTTCCTTGGTCTGGGGCTCGAGGCCCCCGGCTGCCGATCCTTCGGCGGCCGATTTGAACAAATTCCCCCAGCTTTACTCTCACATCGGAGCGGTCGTGCTGAAAACTTTAGGTTTATCGGACAGCGGGCTTGTAGAGGAAGGATCGCGAACACCATCGCGGAAGTTCAGATGACGTGTCGCCGAACCGCCACTCGAACCCCGACCGCAGGTCAGTAATTCGTTTGCGAACGGCGGATTGACTCGCTTTGGCCAGTGGC
>JAQGHP010000468.1 GCA_028288775.1 Phycisphaerales bacterium
CGGTTTTTTCATCCATTCTTCGAACAACCGCCGACTCTCTTTCGCGAGGATTCCGCCGACGATTCTGGGCATTTGGCTTTCGGGGCTTGCCGGCGGGCTGACGCGGCGGGTGCCGCCGTCGGCGGGGGCTTTGAGGCCGTAGACCACCGTGTCCACCGCCGACTCCATCGCGGCGCCCAGGCACATCACGCACGGCTCCAGCGTCGACACGAGGATCAGGTCGCGGACGTTCGCGGGAATTTTCCCCGCGGCGTGCGCGAAGGTCATCATCTCGGCGTGGGCAGTCCTGTTTTCCGTGCTATTGAGTTGGTTGTAGCCGCCCGCGATGACCGTGCCGTCGCCCAGGGCCAGCGCCGCGCCGATCGGCACTTCCCCCGCGGCCATTCCTTCGCGCGCCGCCGCCAGCGCTTCCTGCATCAGGGCTTCGAGCGCCTTGAAGGTCAGGTGCGCGCTGCCCGGGGAGGCGATCTTCAGCGCCTCGTCGAGATGAGCGTACAGGTCGGCGATGTCGGCCCATGTGTGGCGTGCGCCGGCGGACAATAATTCCTGCGGGGAGCGGCCGGCGGTGAGCAGGCCCAAATCGATTACGCCGGCGCGCTTCGCCGACTCGGCGTCGTAGGGCGTGTCGCCGACCATGGCGCACTGGGCGGGCGACATGCCGATCTTCGCCAGCGCCGTCGCGACGACGTCCGGCTCAGGCTTGCTCTCGTCGGCATCGTCGGAATCCACCACGGCATCGAAGACCTTTGCAAACTCCAGCCCGCAAGCCTGGGCGCTTCCCGCAAGTTCCTTCTTGTTGCTCGAGGTCGCGAGCACGGTCTTGATCCCCCGCTTGCGCAGCGTCGCGAGCAGATCGACCGCGCCGGGGAAGACGGCAATTCCCCGGTCCTTCGCGATCCGGAGAAAGTGCTCGGTGTGCGAATTACGGATCTTGTCGCCGTCCAGCTTGTCGGCGGATTTGCCGAGGATGGCGGGCACGAGCTTGTCGCCGCCCTTTCCCACTTCGGGCCAAATCCGGTCGGGGAATATTTTGTAGCCCGCCTCTTCGAAAGCCATGTGAAAGGCTTCGACGTGCAAGGCGTTGGAGTCGATGATCGTGCCGTCGAGATCGAAAATCATTCCGTCAAGCGCCATGCGGGGCATGTTAGGGCCGGGAAGGCTGGAGGCGAATGCTGTAAATCCGTTTCGAAATACGCCACAAGATGTCCGGCCACGGAGCGGACTGCGACGTTTCCTCGGTGTCGAATCCGGGCGTCCACCTTACGGATTGTGGGGTCGCTGAGAGTTGCCAGTTGGAGACGAAGGAAAATCACGACTTGCGGCAATTTTGCTTCGCAACTATGGCGCGGCGCGCCCGTTGCTCCCGTGCGGAAAGACGGGCTTGCAAATTCGCTTCATTCGTCAGGAGGACGCAGCGGCCGATCGCCGGAGGCTCAACGGGCCCGGAGCGATCGCAGTGCCGCGTCTCTTGAATCGTGTCATGGAAGACGGCGCGAGAAATAACCATGGCACGGACATCGTCCATCCTCACTCCCCGGGTCCGCGCGCGCCGGGCCGACCCGCTGCCCGGCAGCATCACACCGATGCTCGCGACGGCGGGCGACCTGCCGCTCAATCCTCTTGCGTACAACTTTGAATGGAAGTGGGACGGGATGCGGGCGCTCGCTTTCTGTGAAGGCAATAGCCTGCGGCTCTTGAGCCGCACGCGCCGCGACGTAACCCTCAGCTTTCCCGAATTGCAATTGCTCCCCGCGGCGATCGATCGTCGTAACGTGTTGCTGGACGGCGAAATTGTCGCACTCGACGAATCCGGCCTTCCCAGCTTTGCAAAATTGCAAGGCCGAATGCATGTCGCCGACCCTCGCGCCGCCGCCCGTTTAGCGCGACGGACGCCCGTCCTCTACGTCCTGTTTGACGTGTTGCATCTCGATGGCCGCTCGTTGATGGACGAACCCTACAAGCACCGGCGCGAGGCCTTGGAGCAGCTTACGATTGCGGGGCCGCACTGGCAGATGACCAGCGCGCACCCGGGCGAGGGTGCGGCGATGTTGGCGGCGGCGCGGCAAAGCGGGCTCGAGGGGATCGTCGCCAAGCGGCTCGACAGCATGTATCTGCCGGGCGTGCGTTCGCCGGCGTGGATCAAGATCAAAATCATTCAGCGGCAGGAGTTTGTCGTGGGCGGGTGGGTCGCCGAGGCAAGCGGACGCCTTGGGCGTGTCGGCGCGATGTTGCTGGGGTTTCACGATTCAAGGGGCCGGCTGCACTACGCCGGCCGCGTGGGCACGGGGCTTTGCGGCGACGATCACGCCATGCTCACTCGCCTCTTCGAAAAGCAGGCACGCGGGGCGAGTCCGTTCCACGAGAGTATTCCGAATCGGGACGTGCAATTCCTGAATCCGAAAATTGTTATCGAAGTTGAATACCGGCGATGGCCGGAGGGCGGGTTGGTCCAGCAGGGAGCGTTTAAAGGAGTGCGCTTCGACAAAGATCCCCGGCAGGTGGTGAAGGAGCGGGTCGCCGGGGGAGAATGCGAAAGGTAAGTCATGGCATCCTCGGCACCCTCGTCGCGCCCCGTCTGGAGCGGGTCGATTAGTTTTGGATTAGTGACGATCCCTGTGAAGCTTTTTACCGCCGTCCGGGAAAAGCGAATCGGCTTCCGCAGTCTGCACGACCAGGACAAGGTTCCGCTCAAGCAGAAGCTGGTCTGTCCCGCGGATGGAAAGGAAGTCCACCCGGAGCATATCGTCAAAGGTTTTGAGATCGAGAAAGACCGGTACGTGGTGGTCCGCCAGGAGGAGATTGACGCCGTTGCCCCCAAGGCGACGCGGGCGATTGAGATATTGGATTTTGTCGGCTTGGGCGAGATCGATCCCGTCTACTTCGACCGCGGCTACTACGTCGCGCCCAAGCCCGAAGGCGCACGCCCCTATCGGCTTCTGCTGGAAGCGCTGACGAAGAAGCAGAAGGTGGGGATCGCGAAGATCGTCATGCACGGCAAGGAATATCTTGCGGCGCTGCGACCGGTCGAGGACGTGCTGTGCATGGAGACGATGCACTTCGGGGATGAAGTCGTCCCGGCGGAAAAGATGGCGGCGGCTGAAACGAAGGCGAAGGTGGACGCGCGGGAACTAAAGATCGCCGAGCAGTTGATTGATTCGTTGACGACCGAATTTAAACCCGGCGCGTATCACGACGACTACCGCGACAAAGTGATGGCGCTGATCGACAAAAAGGCCCGCGGCGAGAAGATTGTCCTCCGCCCCGAGGCGGACGCAACTCCGCCCAAGGGGCGCGATTTGATTGCCGCGTTGGAGGCCAGTTTGCAGAAGGCGAAGGGAAGCCAGGCCGGCAGCCACCCGGGCCATAACGGCCACGCCCGGGGCAACGGCCGGCGGAGGAAATCGGCATGAGCGTCGCGGAAACTCGCAAGATCGGCAACAGGACCCTGCGGTTTTCCAATCTCGACAAGTCGCTCTACCCCGGAGGCTTCACCAAGGGGCAGGTGCTCGAATATTACCTGGGCATCGCGCCGGTGATGTTACCGTACCTCCGGGGCCGGGCGGTGACATTGCGGCGATTCCCGGACGGAGTCATGGCGGGCACCTTTTACCAGAAGAGCTGTCCGGATCACCGGCCGCCCTGGGTCGCGACCGCGCGAGTCAAAAGCCGCGACAGCGACGAATTCGTGGATCACTGCCTGCTCGATGAGCGGGCCGCGCTGCTTTGGGCGGCCAATCTCGCGGCACTGGAAATTCACGTCCCCATGGCGCGGGTGGCGGTCCCGGGGCGCCCCACCGCGATGGTCTTCGACCTCGACCCCGGCCCGCCCGCCACGATCGCCGACTGCATGCGCCTGGGCCTTTCGCTGCGCGACCTCTTACAGCGCACCGGGTTGGACTGCCTGCCGAAAACATCGGGCAGCAAGGGACTGCACGTCTACGTGCCGCTCAATACGCGCGTGACCTTTGAGCAGACGAAGGACTTCGCCCTGGCCATCGCGACGCTGCTTACGAAGCAGAATCCCAAGCTCGTGACGGCGAACATGAGCAAAGCGCAGCGTGCGGGAAAGGTGTTCGTCGACTGGAGCCAGAACGACGTTCACAAGACGACGGTTTGCGCGTACTCGCTGCGTGCAACCGAGCAGCCGCGGGTCTCGACGCCGGTGACGTGGAAAGAAGTTCAGGCGTCGCTCGCGTCCAATAGCGGCAAGCCGCTCGCCTTTTCACCCGCGGAAGTGCTCGCGCGCGTGGTGAAGCTTGGGGATTTGTTCCTGCCAGTGCTGAAGCAGCGACAGACGCTGCCATCACTGTAACGTGATAACGGAAGGGCGCGTGTAACGACTGCGGTTTTCTCAGCCCGGCCTTCCCGTCTGTGCCCCTTCGCGCCGAGCCTGTGTTTGCGGACAATGGGGGGATGGAAGAATTCGACTCGCACACGGAGCACGCGCAGGAACAGGCACACGAGGCGGCGCACGAAGCGCGGGAGAGTTGGGTGATGGGCGTGGCGCTGACGGCCGCGATCCTCGCGGCGCTGGCGGCGGTGACCAGCCTGCTCTCCGGGCATCACGAGCACGAGGCGATGGTGGAGCAGCTTCAGGCTTCCGACCAATGGAATTATTACCAGGCGAAAGGCATCAAAGCGGCAATCCTCGAGCAGCGCATGGAGAACGAACAGCTCAACGGCCAGCAGCCGCCCGCCGCGCAGGCGAAGAAACTGGAAGGGTACAAGAGGGACCAGGAGGAAATCAAAGCAAAGGCCAACGAGGCGCAGGAATCGTCCAAGCTGCACGACCGTATTCACATCACGTTTGCCGGCGGGGTGACGTTGTTCCAGGTGGCGATCGCGGTGGCCGCGATTTCGGCGCTGACGCGCCGGCGCGTCTTCTGGTTCGTGGGGATCGCGCTGGGAGTCGTGGCGGTCGGCTTCCTCGCGTCGGGATTGATCACCTGGTCGGCCTCGCTCGCACATCACGCATGAGGAGTGATCTGCCTGCCCGAATCGCCTGTCAAAAATTAAGGCCCCCTCCCCTGCCCTCCCCCGGAATACCGGAGGAGGGAGATAGGAAAGGCCCAAACCCTCGCACGCTGATCGCCGCGCGAACGGCCGAGTCGGTTTGACCCTTCCCCCCTGCGCCACTAAGATTAGTCGTGCGCGATGGAGGGCTACTTGTACCAGTTCCCGCCGCGCAGCGACTCCCGGAAGAAATGAGCGAATGATACCGACTGAAACACAAGCTCCGGCTGCCCGTCCCACCATGACAACCGCGAACATCGTCGTGCCGCCCGTGTCGTTTGAAGAGTTCGTCGCAAAGCTTCCCGCGAAGGAGCGGGGCGCGGTGTTGCGGCACGAAGCCGCCTGCGAAGAGGTGGACCGCGCCCATGCCGAGCTGTGGCGGCGAATCGTCCGCCGCCTCGCGACGCTCTCGCCCCACGCGGTGCGCGCGATCGGCCAGCACACGCTGCAGTTCTTCATCGCCGACGGCAAATACCGTCGGCAGGTCTTCGCGCTGGATGACCATCGCGATTCCAAGTTGATCGTGTATTCGCCGGACGTGCTGGACCTGGCGATCCAGGCGGGCGTGCTCGCTCCCGCCCCCGAGCAGGCCGAGCCTCGGGCGTATGCGGTGCCGGCTTCGAAGACGACGCTCTACGTGGAGCAACTGGATTCGAACAACACACCGAACCCGGACGCTTCGTTCAAGCACATGTTGGGGTGGAATCGCCGGGCGACGCGGACCACGCTCCTTTCGAGCGCGACGCCGCCCCAGGTGGAAGCCGCGGAGTTGATTTGGACGCTGGCCGCCAAGGCGTGGGCGCCCAAGACCTGAGTTCTTTGACATCGGGCGTTTGAGTTCATTCACGCTTACGGTGTTGGACACAATCGGGCGGCGCGGGCAGAAATTGGTTCTGCCCGCGCCGCCCGAATGCATTACTTCAGTTCCCTGATGTGTGGCGTTTGTGGTAATGCGCATGCAACGCAGCCAGCGGGGGGTGGCGCGAAGCTCAAGGGGGAAAGGATGACACGGCGGTCGGCGAGGAATCATGCCCGGACACGACCTCATTGTGATAGGCGGCAGCGCGGGGGCCACCCAGGCGTTGCAGGAGATCGTCGCAAATCTCCCGAAGGATTTGCCCGCGGCAATTCTGGTGGTGGTGCATACCGCCCCCTCCGGCCCGGGGTATTTGGCCAACATGCTCGACCGGAGCGGGCCGCTTCCCGCGGAGCGCGCCCAGGACGGCC
>JAQGHP010000495.1 GCA_028288775.1 Phycisphaerales bacterium
CGTCGACAGCGGTGCGTCTGCGCGTAGCGGATGGCCATGTCGAGCTTTTGGCGGGCGTAGTGCTTGAGCTCGGCAATCGCCGCGGGGTTGGCGCTCGGGTTTTCCCCGCCGATCTTGTCGATGAAAAATTCCTGCGTGTAGCGATCCTGATAGCTGAACAGCAGCACGCACCGCGACTGCTGCCCGTCGCGGCCGGCCCGGCCCGCCTCCTGGTAGTATGCCTCCAGCGTGCCCGGCAGGTTGTAGTGGATCACCAGGCGGATGTCGGGCTTGTTGATGCCCATGCCGAACGCATTGGTCGCCACCGCGATCGATCGCGGCGTATTCATGAACCGTTCCTGATTCGCCGTGCGCGCCGCCTGATCCATCCCCGCGTGATAGGCAAAGATCGGCCGGTCGCGGAGGCTGGACGCCAGCAGCGACGTCGCCTCGTCCACCGCCTTGCGGGTTGCGCAATAGACGATCGCGCTGCCCGGCTCCGAGCGGAGCAACTGGACCATCTCCCCTTCCTTGTCGGCCACTTTCGCGATCCGCCGACATTGGTAGGAAAGGTTGGGCCGGTCGAACCCGGTGACGATGACGGTCGGCTCGCGCAGCCCGAGCTGGTGAATGATGTCGGTCCGCACGTCTTCGGTTGCAGTCGCGGTCAATGCAATACAAGGGGGCGACCCCAGCTTTTCCCGCGCCAGCCCGAGCTTGGAATACTCGGGGCGAAAATCATGCCCCCACTGGCTGACGCAGTGCGCCTCGTCCACGGCAAAGAATTTCGGTTTCAGCCGGGGCATCAGCTCGGCAAAGTCCGCCGAGAAGAACCGCTCGGGCGCGACGTACAGCAGCCCGTTGAAGCCTTGGGCGAGCTCTTCCATGATCTGCCGACGCAGCCCCGGCCCGATCGCGCTATTCAAAAAGGCGGCAGGAATCCCCTCGTCCCGCAACTGCTGAACCTGGTCTTCCATGAGCGAGATGAGCGGCGAAACGACGATGGTAAGCCCGTCGCTGATAGCCGCGGGAAGCTGGTAGCAAAGGCTCTTGCCGGCCCCCGTAGGCATGACGCACAGAACGTCCTTGCCGCGCAAGACGTCCTCGATCACCTCACGCTGCGCGATGCGGAAATCATCAAGCCCGAAGAGGTTTTGCAGGTGCTCGCGGAGGTCAGGCATTCGTCCCGAGATTATAAGGCACATGGGGCGTCGGGCATAATCGACATGCGGGCCGAGGGGCAAAGCAGGTGCATGACAGTGTCGGCGGGCTCTTTCTCCCTCCTCCGGTACTCCGGGGGAGGGCGGGGGTGGGGGCGAGCGGGTTCAAAGGTTGAGGGGTCTGGATGCGCAGTCAAGAGCTCATGCCATTGAACCATTGAACCGTTCAACCTTTGAACCCTCCTCCCAGGCCCCCTCCTCCCCCGGAGTACCGGAGGAGGGAACTGAAGGCAGGCCGCCGGGACCGTCGCGCACCCCGGCAAAGCCCGACATATTCTGTCGTCGCCTTGTCATGCAATGCCCGGCCGACGCAGTTCCTCGCAGGAGGGTGCATTCGGTAGCTGAGGCGAATCATGGAGATACGATTCGCACGGTGTTAGCATGCGCCTTACTTGGTGTGGGGACCGGGCCGAAATGAGGGCGGCCCAGGCGGCTCCGAGGAACGCGGCATGGAATGGCTCTGCTGGTTTTTGGGCGGATCGGCGATCGCGGTGGTGCTCGGGCACTTCGGGTGGGTGCTGGTCGCGCGCATTTTCGGCTACCAGGTCAAGACCACTCGCGCAGGGAAGGCGGCGGGAACGCTCTGCCCGCGCTGCCGCAGCGCGGCCCTGTCCCCCCAGGGCATGTGCATGCTCTGCGGGTATTCGAACCGAGCGCCCGCCCTGCCGACGGTGGACAGCACGGACCTGGGGCGCACCGCCAACTATCTCACCCGATTTCTCAACGAAGGGTTGATCGACGCCGACACGCACGCCAAGGTGCAGGCGGCCGTTCGCGCTGAGCAAAAGCGGTCGGCGATGCAAGGGCTCATGCGCGGCGCGCCGCAGGCGCAGAACCCGCACCTCCCGCCGCCGCTGCCTCCGATGCCCGTATTGCCCGCGAACGAAGGCCCCGGCGGGCCGCTGCAATTCGACGATCGTGGGTGGCCTTTGGACGCGCAGGGCGTACCGGAAGAGTCACGGCCGCTGCCGCCAATGAGCCTAGCGCCCGGGGTCGAGCCCCTTTCCAGCGCCCCGACTGACTCGGGAATGGCCACCCCGGAACTCACTCCCCCGCCGCCCATACCCCTGCCGCCTCCGCGCCGCGTTCCGCCACCGCCCAAGCCCCGGCGGCCGCTCTCGCAGGTATTCGCGGCGTTCATGGAAGAGAACAACATTCGCTGGGGTGAGCTCGTCGGCGGATTACTGATCGTCGGCTGCTCGGTGGCGCTGGTCATCAGCTTCTGGGGACAGATCCAGGCGCTGCCGTGGCTGCAATTTTCCGTCTTTACGGCGGTGACGGCGGGCCTTTTCGGCCTGGGACTCTACACCGAGCACCGCTGGAAACTGCCGACCACCAGCCGGGGAATTTTGCTGATCGCCACCCTTCTGGTGCCGCTAAATTTCCTGGCGTTCGCGGCGTTCTCCAAGGGTGCCGCTCCCAGCGCGATCTCGCTGGGAGCCGAACTGGTTGCTTTTGCTTTGTTCGGATGGCTCGTATGGCAGGCGGGCAAGGTGATCGCGCCGCTCTGGCCGCAGCTGCTCACAACCGGCGTCTGCGGACTTTCCGCCTCGCTGCTGGCACTTCGCTATGCCGGCGGAATTTCCCATGCGTCGTTTTCCCATCTGTACGGTTTTGCACTACTCCCCCTGGCCTGTTACGGCGCGGTCAGTGCGGGAATGCTCCGACGGGCCCGGCGATGGACATCCATCGACGCCGACGGCGCCAACGCCGTCCTGCTGCTCCTGGGCGTCTTGAGCTTTGGCACCGCCCTGGCCTTCGGGCTGCTCGTTTCGCTGCCGCTCGATCGAATGGCGGCCCTGCGCCAGCTTGCGCCGCTGGTAAGCCTTGCCGGCATTCCCGCCCTCACCGGCGGCCTGCTGCTTTGGCGGCGGGTGACCGATGCGGCCCTCGCCAAGCACCGCACCGCCGGCACCGCAGTCGCCGTGATCGGCGCGGGGATTCTCCTTGCCGGCATCGCCCTC
>JAQGHP010000517.1 GCA_028288775.1 Phycisphaerales bacterium
CGGGTCACTTCATGTCGTAGGAATCACCCGACTCATTCGGTGTTCGCCGCTTCTTGTCGTCGGGAGCGGACGCGGCTGGTTGATCTAGAGCGGAAGTGCCATCCAGAGACATCGGTTTCGCCGGCGCGCTTGTGGTGGGGGAGGCGTGTTTGTGCAGTTGAATCCGCGATTCCAGCAACGCCGCCAATCCGCCGAGCACGTCCAACGCGCCCTTCTCGTCTGGCGTGCCGCTGTTCGCCACGGCGGCGCTTTTCAGGGCATTGGATACGACGCGCGAAATGGTTTCCAGGCTCATGGCCGCATTATACCCGCGCCGGCCCTTGCGGCGAGGAATCATTCCTGGCGGGAGTTTTCGGCACACCCCCGCACTCCGGGGCAGCGGCATGGGGATTTCGAATCGCCCGACGGCGGCGATTGGCAAGCAAAACCGCGATGGCCGCCAACTTGGGTCTGTATCACCTTCTTGAGGCCGCGACGACGAAGGACTGCAGCGCCTCCACCGGTACTCAAACCCTTTCGAGGCACAGGAGCAGTGGGAAGACCTTGCAACGGATCTTAAGAACGAGGCTGCGTTCCTGCATGCTGACAAAAATCCCGCGAGGCTGAGGTGGTTCAAAAACGAGCCGACGAAGTCTGCGGCAGGGCGGGATTGGCGGTTGGCCCGTTACGGCAAAGGATTCTTCGAGCGCCGCCGACGATGTGTCGTTGGTTAGATGGATGATCTATGGGCGGCATGCACATGCCACGGAAGACCGGGCAGACGCATGCTATGGAAATTTGATGTCGCGGGTGGCGCGGCCGTGTTCCTGGAGGTAGCCGGTGAGGAGGGCGACGTAGCCGGTTTTGATTAACGGGCTGTTGGAGAGGTTGAGTTTCTGGCGGGCTTTCATGACGGTCGGCTCGTCGGGGCCTTCCACCTCCACGTACGTGCCCAGGTGCGGCAGCTCGTCGAGCTCCACGCGGCAGCCGTCGAGCATCCAGCTCTCTCGCCGCTTTTCGAAGGCCAGCATCTTGTGGTAGTCGAGGCTTTCCAGGAGCTTCATCGCCTCGGCGGACCCTTCGACGCCCAGCTCCACTTCCTCGCGGCTCTTGAGCGCGCCGGGCTGGCGCGGGCCTTTGTAGGTGAGGATGTGGTCTTCCTCATTGGTTTGCAGGTTGCGGTTGAGCCGCAGCCGCAGGCCGCGGTCGCCGGCAAGGAGGGTGCGGTCGTCGGTGTCGTAGAAGGTGTTGACCTCCATGAACTTCCCGAGCGGCTGCGCGCCGCATTCGGCGAGCCGGGCCCGCACCACGTCCAAATCCGCAACCGCCATCTTCGCTTCGATCTCGACAGGCATTGTTCCTCACAAATTGAGCATGGGGGAGAGGAGCCAGAAGCCAGGAGCCAGAAGAATTCAAAGGACGCGGCATCTCCGCATTTCTTCTGGCTCCAGGCTCCTGGCTTCTGGCTCCTCCCCTTCCTCATCCAACAACCAAATTCACCAATTTCTTCGGCACATACAGCCGCTTCTTGATCGCCTTGCCTTCCAGCCAGGGACGGACTTTTTCCGCGGACTCGGCGGACTTGAGGATCGACTCCTCATCGGCGTCTGCTGCGACCATAATCTTATCGCGCACTTTTCCGTTTACCTGCACGGGCAGTTCCAGGGTCGATTCCACCAGCTTCGCCGGGTCGTACGTCGGCCAGGGCCGGCGGGCCAGTGACTTCGTGTGGCCCAGGCCCGACCACAATTCCTCCGCCAAGTGCGGCGCGAAGGGGGCCAGCATGATCGCGAAGTTCTCCGCCAGCTCACGCGGGAGCGGCCCGGTGCCGGTGATCGAATTGTTCAGGTTAATCAGCTCGGCGATGGCCGTGTTGAAGCGCAGGGCTTCGATGTCCTCGCCTACTTTTTTGATCGTGCGGTGCATCTGCCGATCCAGATCGGCGGGAATCGCTGCATCTGCGACAATCACCTTGGGCGGGGAGGCGTCGTCCTCCGGGTCGCCGGTGAAATTCCGCCAGACTTTATTGAGGAAGCGCGACATGCCGACGATGTCGCGCGTGTTCCAGGGCTTCTGGGCTTCCAGCGGGCCCATGTACATCTCGTACAGGCGGAAGGTGTCGGCGCCGTAGTCCTTGACGATGTCGTCGGGGCTGACCACGTTGCCGCGGCTCTTGCTCATCTTGAAGCTGCGGGCGTCCACGCGGATTTCGGGATGGGCGCGCAGGCGATACCCGTCGCCCGCCTTTTCGACATCCGCTTCGGTGACGCGCCGGCCCATGAGCTTTTCGCCCGTCCGCTTGTCGTAGCCAACGAGCTGCGGCCCCGCCGGCGTCGCCTCCTCGTCCATGTCGCGCACGTCGGTAACGCTGACGAATGCGCCCGCCGCGTTCACGAAGGCGTGGTACTCCATCTCGCCCAGGATCAATCCCTGGTTCACCAATCGGCGGAACGGCTCGGGGCCCGAGACGTGGCCGAGATCGAACAGCACCTTATGCCAGAACCGCGCGTAGAGCAGGTGGAGCACCGCGTGCTCCACGCCGCCCACGTACAGGTCCACCGGCATCCAATACTTTTCCTTTTCCGGGTCCACGAACTGCTGGTCGTTGTGCGGGTCGATATAGCGCAGGTAGTACCAGCATGATCCCGCCCACTGCGGCATCGTGTTGGTCTCGCGGGTCATAACTTGGCCGTCGATCGTCACGGGCAGCCAATCCTTGGCTTTCGCCAACGGCGGCTCGGGGGTGCCGGTGGGCTGGAAATCGCTCAGCTCGGGGAGCGTGACCGGCAAGTCCGATTCGGGCAGCGCGTGCGGGCGGCCCTGCGCATCGAGCGCGATCGGAAACGGCTCGCCCCAGTAGCGCTGCCGGCTGAACAGCCAGTCGCGCAGCTTGTAAGTGATCGCCCGGCGGCCTACCTCGCGATCTTCCAATTCGTCGATCAACTTCTCCTTGGCCTCTGCGGTGGACAGGCCGTTCACGAGCGGCGAATTGACGGCTACGCCGGTGCCGGTAAACGCCTCGGGCCAGGCGGCGGCACGCGTCAGGTAATCCTCTCGCAGCTTCTTGAGGCCTTCCTCTCCCATCGCGGCGATTGCCGCGGGAATCGACGCGGCGGCGGCGCGATGGGCGTCCATTACTTTGGCCCGCATGGCCGGGTCCAAATCCTCCAGGCGCATCATGCGGCCGCCGGGCCCGCGGAACTGAAGGTCCGGGGGCGCCGCCGCCTTCGCCTTGCTGATCGCAACCATCTCCGTCTTGAGCCATCCGTCATCGGGTGTCACCACTGCAACGATCGGAATCGCGAATTTCTTCGCGAATTCGAAGTCGCGCTCGTCATGCGCCGGCACGGCCATGATCGCGCCGGTGCCGTAGCCCATCAGCACGTAGTCGGCGAGGTAAATTGGAATCCGCCCGCCGGTGAGCGGATGCACCGCGAACGCGCCGGTGAAGACGCCGGTCTTCTCCTTGTTCTCCATCCGGTCGCGGTCGCTACGGGCGGCGACCTGCGCGCGGTATGTCTCGACCGCCTTCCTCTGCTGCGGCGGGGTGATCTTTTCGACCAGCGGGTGCTCGGGGGCGAGCACCACGTACGTCGCGCCGTACAAAGTATCCGGCCGCGTGGTGAAAACCGTGAACGCCAGATCGCTTTCGCCCAGGGGCGGCGTGGTGCTCTGCCCCGGCGGCACCACGTCAAAATCGATCTCTGCGCCCGTGCTGCGGCCGATCCAGTTGCGCTGCATCTCTTTCAGCGACTCGGGCCATTCCAGCAGGTTCAGGTCGTCGAGCAATCGATCGGCGTACGCGGTGATGCGGAGCATCCATTGCCGCATCGGCCGGCGCTCGACCGGGAATCCGCCGACCTCGCTTTTGCCGTCGATCACTTCCTCGTTGGCCAGCACCGTGCCCAGCCCCGGGCACCAGTTGACCGGCACCTCATCGATGTAGGCCATGCGGGCGCCTTCGATGACGTCGCGCTGCTCCTCGGGCGTCAGCTCGCGCCACAGGCGTTCGGTGCGGACTTCGCCGGAGATTTCCTCCATGCCTTCCTGCACACGGTGCAGGCGGATCGAGCCGTCCGGCGCGACCACGCGGTTCTCGTTGAACAGCTCATTGAGCAGCCACGAAATCGGCATCGCCTTCTGCAGGACCGGGTCGAAATAGCTGTTGAAGAGCTGGAGGAAGATCCACTGCGTCCACTTGTAATACTTCGGGTCAGTGGTGTTGACCTCGCGATCCCAGTCGTAGCTCAGGCCCAGCATCCGGATCTGCTCGCGAAACCGCGCGATGTTCTGCTCCGTGGTCACGCGCGGGTGCGTATTGGTCTTCACGGCGTACTGCTCGGCGGGCAGCCCGAAAGCATCCCACCCCATCGGGTGCATGACGTTAAACCCCCGCGCGCGGAGGTAGCGGGAGACGATGTCGGTCGCGGTGTACCCTTCCGGATGCCCCACGTGCAGCCCCGACCCGCTGGGGTAGGGGAACATGTCCAGCACATAGGCCTTGGGCATCCCCGCGGCCTGGTCCGGCTCGAGCGCGCGAAAGGTCCCGTTCGCCAACCAATGCTCCTGCCACCGCTTCTCGATCCTCGTGAAGTTGTAAGGCATGGAACGGAATATAGGGGAAGAGAAGGAAGTTGTCAGGGTTCAGGGTTCAGGGGCGGCGGGAAAAGAATGCTACGAAAGTCCAGTCCGCCAATTTGCACTTTGCACTTTGCAATCTGCGAT
>JAQGHP010000534.1 GCA_028288775.1 Phycisphaerales bacterium
TGTGGGCGGCAATGCCTATGTTGCGAATCTTGGAAAGGTCGCGTGCCATCTTGGTATCCCTTTTCTAGCTTTCTTCTAATCCGTGGCCCGCAAGGGGGCGACCGATTGAAACACGAAATCCACGGCAGCCTTGATCGGCGTCTTCCGTGGCAATCGTTGAATCCGTTTTGGGCGACAACCGTATCCTGAAAGAACCTCAGGAACGGCCCCTGCGGGTTTGTTTACGCCGCCCGTTCATTCCGTTGCTATCCGGAGAAGCGGGCGGGTGGGCTTCGACTGTCGCTGACTCCGAAACCCGGGGATCGCTCTGCCGAGCGTCCCTCCCGGCATGGTCGGCTTTCGCCGCCTTCCAGCTCATACCAACCTGCAGGGCCTCGGTCAGCATGAGCCAGCTACTGTGGCTCGATCTTCACGGCTGCTCCTTCTAAAGAGGGCAAGTAATGTAGCGACCACCTGAGAACCGTCAAGAGAAATACGTCATGGATTGCACTGAGTTTGCGCCCGCCCATGTCCCAATTGCCCCACCCTTTACTTCTCTCGTGAGTTACGAGCTATTGCCCTCATTGCGCATAAGTTCTTTTAGCAGAATGCCTTGTCGATCCATTCTGAATTCGCAATGGTCTTGCTCGAAAGCGCCAACTGTCGTTGCGATACCGGCGGCCTCTGGCTCTTCTGGGAAAAAGAGTTCCCAGCTTTCAACCCGGCAGGTTGCGTTGCAGCTTCCACCGCCTTCTACCGTACCACATATTGTATTTATCAAATTCGTTATGAAAAGTGCCTTTAAATCGGTCAAAATCGGTCAAAATCGGTCAAAACGGGTGACAAAACCGCTGCCGCGGGCTGGAAATGAGGGTGGCGGTTGCGCACGGCGGAGGCGTCGGTCAGGGGCATCGGTCAGGCCTGATCGTCGATGCTGTATGCTGAGCGCCGAGCATGCCTGGGTTCTACTCAGCACTCAGCACTCGACGCTCGGCACTTCCTCCGGCGTGCGTTGCAATTCGGCTGACCTCGCCGACAATCGCCCAATAACATGAGCCGCGGCCGCAAGTCAAAGTCTTCGCCTGCACGGTCGCGATGGCTGCCGGTCGCGTGGCTCATCGCTTTTTCGGCGCTGGTCGCGGCGGGCGTATTCGGGTGGCGGCATGAAAAACATGCGCCAAACGTCGTCCTCTATCAGGAGCCGGGCTGGACGCCGGCGGCCAAATCCGACCGGTGGAAGTGCATCGTCATTCACCACAGCGCGTCCGAAGAAGGCGGCGCGGAGCGCTTCGATGAATGGCATCGCAAAAAGGGGTGGGATGAATTGGGGTATCACTTCGTCATCGGCAACGGCTCCGATACCGGCGACGGGCAGGTGGAGGTCGGCCCGCGATGGGGCAAGCAGAAATGGGGGGCGCACTGCAAGACGGATGATGAATATTACAACCAGCACGGCATCGGGATTTGCCTCGTCGGCAACTTCAACAACCATCCGCCGGACGCGAAGCAGATGCAGAGCCTTGCCCGGCTGGTGGCATTCCTGAGCCGGGAGTTTCAGATCCCGCCCTCCCGCATCTACACGCACGGCGGAGTCACCGGAAAAACCGAATGCCCGGGGAAACAATTTAACCTGGAACTGCTGAAAGACAGAGTGAATGCGAAGTGAGGGAAAGGTCAGGATGAATATTGCGTGAATGCCGCTGATTTCCTTTGGAAACCGTGGCGAATTTCAGTATTCTGCAAAGCGGAGTCTGCTGTGGCGTATTGCAGTCTTCATCAGGAAAATGCAGCTTTCGGAGCGGGAATGAAACGCAATACTTGTGGCTTGCGCGGGAAATCGGCAATTCTTGCGGCGGCCGCCGCCTGGGCGCTGGCGGCCTCCATCGCCGCGGCGACGCCGCTCGATGATATCGGCGTGAATCAACTGCGCGCGGTGGATCCCACGCTGACGGGGGCCGGGGTGTCGGTCGCGCAGGTTGAAGCAACCACTTATTTCAATCCCAACGATGCGACCGGCACGGCGCCGTACGACCCGCAGTATGACGCCAATAATTTCGAGATCGACCCCGCCATCTTCACCGCCAGCCCCATGCCCGTGATCACGTACGTGGGCAAACAGGGGACTTCGCCCACGACCGTCTATGACCCCACACTGCGATCGGCCCACGCGACGACGGTGGCGACGAATTTCGTCGGCACCACGACGGGCGCCGCGCCAGGTGTACCCGCGGTCGTCAACTACAACGCCAACTACTTCGTCAACAACGTCATCGCGACAAACGCCAACATCCAGTCGCCCCTCGCCCCCGCCAATGCCCCGGCGGTGAAGGTGGTGAACCAGAGCTTCATCTTCGACGGCTTAAGCGCCGCCGACACCGCGGCCGTCAATCAGGCCTATGACGATTACGTCGCGACGCACGGCACGATCATCGTCTCCGGAGTCGGCAACGGCGGCGGCCCGCAGTCGCCCGCCACCGCCTATAACAGCATCGCCGTCGGCGCGTACGGCGGGGCGAGCAGCGTCGGGCCAACGTCCGATGGGCGTTCCAAACCCGACATCACCGCGCCCGAATCGGCCACCAGTTTTTCCACGCCTTACGTCTCGGGCATCGCCGCGGTCATGGTGCAGGCGGGCAACCTCGGCCGGGGCGGGCCGGGCACGCAGGCTGCGTCGGTCGATCCGCGGACGGTCAAGGCGCTACTGCTCAACGGCGCGGTGAAACCCGCCGACTGGGCTCATACTCCCACGCAGCCACTCGATCCGCGATATGGCTCGGGGATCGTCAACGCCTATAACTCGTATCAGAATCTCGTCGCAGGTGAGAAGGCCGCTTCCGCCATCACCGCGGTTGGTCTCAACACCCCGTACGCCGCGCCCGCAGGCGGAAGTCCAGTAGGCCCCGCGGGGTGGAACCTCGGATCGCTTACGAGCACCGCATCGACCGACGCCGCGGCCCACTACCTATTCAACTTCTCCACGCCCGGCGACACCTATTCGCTCACCAGCACGCTCACCTGGGACCGCGCCGCCGGGGTCTCGGGTATCAATAACCTCGATCTCTTTCTCTACAACGAGGACACTGGCACGCTCGCCAACCTCACCACTGCCCAAAGCATTAGCGCGGTGGATAACGTCGAGCAGCTCGACATTTCCGGTCTCGCCCCCGGCCATTACGACCTGGAAGTCCTCAAGCACGGCGGGATGGCCGGCACCGCCAACGTCGCCAGCAACGACGAAACCTACGCCTTGGCCTTTACGACTTCCGTCACGCAGGGAACGCCCGAACCTTCCGGGATCATGACCCTCGGGTTTGTCGCAGCGGGAATGCTCCTGCGCCGTCGCGCCGCCAAAGTCCGCGCGGGCCGAGCCGTCGTTTAGCCGCCCCGCTTGCGGGGCGCTTCTCCGAGCGCTCCCGAGAGCGCCGCAAGCGGGGGTTTCGGAACCTCCATCGTGACATGGGCGTCCCGCCCATGCCCGGTGCGTGCGGAGTCAAAATGTCCGGAAACCAACGGGATTCAAATCATCATGTCGCCAGCACGGGCGGGACGCCCGTGTCACGATGGAGGCCCTGAAACCGCTTCCAAACGGCGGAGCTCGATCGGGCTTAGGGATCCACTCTTGAACATGGAACCCTTAAACCCTCTCGGCCCGCTTCCGGGTACACTTCTCCGCTGATGCCGCAAGCAGATCCCACCGCGCAAAGCGCCGTGCCCCTCCCGCTCGCCCGCGGCGCCCGGCCGACGCACGTGCGGTACGCGGTGATGGGGTTTCTGTGTGTCCTATCCTTTCTCACCTACTTCGACCGCGTCTGCATCATGCGGGTGCAGGAGAACGTGCAGCGCGACCTGCAGATAACCGATCGTCAGATGGGCTGGGTCTTCGGCGCGTTCTGGCTGGCGTACGCGGTGTTTGAAATCCCCACCGGCTGGTGGGGCGACCGCTTCGGCTCCCGCCGCACGCTCACCCGCATCGTGCTCGCGTGGTCACTGTTCACCGCCCTCTCAGGCTGTGCGACCGGGTTCTTCTCGCTACTCGCCTTCCGCTTCCTTTTCGGCGTGGGCGAAGCGGGCGCGTACCCCAACATCGCACGGGTGCAATCGCGCTGGCTGCCCGCCGATGCACAGGCGCGGGCGGGTGGATTGCTCTGGCTCGTGGCGCGCTGGGGCGGCGCGCTCTCCCCCCTGCTCTTCGGCAGTTTGCTGCGGCTGTTCGATTCGCCGGGCACGCGATCGCTGCTCACGCATCTGCCTGCCCTCGGCTTCCTCGGGCATCTGCCGGCCTGGCGTCTCGGGTTTCTCACGTGCGGTCTCGCGGGTATCGGCTGGGTCGCGCTCTTCTACCCGTGGTTCCGCGACGACCCCGCGGAAAGGGCCTCCGTCAACGCCGCGGAGCTTGAGCTTCTCCGGTCGAACAAGCCGCAGCGCGAAGCCTCGCACCGCGCCGAGGCGCGGGTCTGGTCGGCGCTCTTCTCCAGCCCGAGCCTCTGGGGACTGGCGATGTTTTACGTTTTCGGCAGCTTCGGCTGGTCCTTCTTCGTGACGTGGATGCCAAAATACCTGCTCCAAGCCCATAACATCGACTACGCAAAATCCGAATGGATGAGCGCCCTGCCGCTGCTGAGCGGCGGGGCCGCCTGCCTCGCGGGCGGATGGATTTCCGACGCCATCGTCCGCGTCACCGGCCGCAAGCGGCTTGGCCGCGCCGCGTTCCTCATCGCCGGCCGTGTCGTCGCCGCCGCGGCGATTTTCGCCGTCCCCCACGTCCGCACGACCCACCAGGCCGTGGCCCTGATGTGCATCTCGATGGCCGCTTTCGACCTCGGGCAGGCCCCCGCCTGGGCCGCGATCATCGAAGTCGGCGGCGCATTCGCCGGCATCGCGGCGGGGTTCGTCAACACCTTGGGCAACTTCGGCGGCAACTTCGTGCAACCGGTCGTCGGCGCACAAATCTTCAGCCGCTGGGGCTGGCCCACGCTCTTCGCCGCGTACGCGGCGAGTTATCTGATCTCCGGCGCAATGTGGTTGCTGGTCAATCCGGAGCAGCGGTTTTATCGGGAAGACACAACCCCGCGGGGGTTTGAAGTCGTCGTTTGACCGTCGCCCCCCCGGGGCTTCGGACTCTGAATTACGACCCGCTTAATTGTGGCACGGGTTTTCAACCCGTGCGGGTGGCGTGGCGGGAAGATCAGCGTGGAAACCGAATGGTATTTACTCCCGCGCCGCCAGCACGGGTTGAAAACCC
>JAQGHP010000570.1 GCA_028288775.1 Phycisphaerales bacterium
CCAGCAGCATCAACTCGCGGATGCCGTTGCTGAGCCCGCGCACCTTCGGGTGGGATTTCCATTTGACGGCCGGGTACTGCTCATCGATGAAGATCGGGTGGCTTGCCGAGAGTTCGCGAAACTCGTACTTGGGGAACAGCTTTTCGCCGAGTTTCTCGAAGCTCTTGGCGAAGTTGGTGTTGTTGCAGTCGGCGTTGCCGAGGATCAGGCCGCCCTGCTGGGCGAAGGTGCGGAGCTTTTCGATCTCGACGTTGTTGAAGTCCAGCTCCTTGTTGCCGCTGATGTAGAGGATGGGCGAGTCGTGGAGTTCTTCAATGGGCACGCGGAGGTTGACGACCTGCCAGTTAAAGAACCCTTCGAGCGACCGGCCGCCCATCCAATGCGCGAAGTTGGCGGCGTCGCGGGGGCGCTCATTCCAGGGGCCTTCGACGTTTTTGCCGTTGTTCCCGGTGACGTCGTACTGAAGCTTGTTCATGACCACCGGCGCGCGGCCGCGGGCGAGAAAGAGCAGGCCGAAGCAGGTGTTGGGGACGTCCCCGCCCCAGGAGCCATCCGTGGCCTGGTTCTTCACGAGGAAATCCGCGCCGACGTGGAACCAGTCCACGGTGCCGAAGTATTTGTGGCCGCTGGCTACGCCGATGCGCTCGATGCCGTACATGCCGTAGTAGTTGCCGCCCAAGGCCTCCTGGATGTGCTTGTCCATCCACGCGAGCCCGGCCTCGATGTTCGGATTGACGCCGTTTCCTTTGCAGCCGGTGTCGTTGCCCAGGGTGTAGTCCTGGGTGATGAAGAGCGTCGCGATTCCGGCGGCGGTCATGGTGGTGCTGGACGCTCCCTTGTCAGGGCCGTCGGCCTTGCGGTAGGACCATCCGCCGTCCTGGTGCTGGGCGCGACGCCACGCGCCGTCGACGACGCGCCAATAGCTGACCGGAATTTCCGCGCCCGCCTGCTCGAGCGCCCACACCCCGAGCACGCCGTACTGGCTGACGCTGCGGTCATACCACCCCGCGGGCTGCGGTCCCTTGTCGAACCAGTAGGGGTAAAACCCGAATTCGTCCGACTGCTGCTTGGCCGCCTGCGCGTAGACCGCGGCCAACAGCGTCTGCTTGTCGCGCTCGATAAAAGGCTTGAGCTTTTTGGGGTCGTTAATCAGCAGCCAGCTTTGGCAGCGCAGGCCCGTGGCGTAGATGCCCTGGATATTGGCGTTCTGGAGGAACGCGATGGACCGGGCAAGCTTGGCTTCGGTCGGCGCTTCGCCCGCGGCCAATTCCGCGTAGACGGCGATGGCTGTCAGCCCGCCCCACTGTTTGCCGTTGACGTCCGCCTGCCCGCCCTTGGGGTCAGGGGCCAGCGCGTTTTCCCAGCTCCCGTCCTTCGCCTGGCGGGCGTAGAGGAAATCCTTGGCCTTCTGGATCGCCGCGTTCACCTCCGCTGGCGTCGCGGCGCGGGCGGGAACGGGCGCGAAACCTGCGGCCATCGCGGCGGCCAGCCAACACGCGGCAAACTTCAGAGAACGGGGCATGAGAACTCCAGTCGGTTCGGAAGGTGAGGGTTCAGGGGTCGGGGTTCAGGGTTCAGGTTTAAACGTTTGAGGTTCAAGGGTTGGTTCGTGCCAATGCTTGCGTACCAGCGCCTCCAACTGCATGCTTCGGCTTCTACTCCTGAACCCTGAACCCTCCCGCCCCTTCATTCCTGACTCTGCGGCATTCGATACAGATACATGAGTCGCGGCGACGAAACGCGGTCGAGCAAACTTGCGTCAAGGGTGATGTTGATGCCGCCCGCGGACGTCGAATGGCCGAACTTCGACTGCGAGCCGCCCAACAGATCGAACAGCGTCATCGGCGGGTCCTGGTACTTCACCACCATCGGGCCGGAAAGGCCCGCCTTGCTCGTCGCGTACTTGACCGCGGCGTCGAGGTACCCGACGTCATCGATATCATCGATCAACCCTTTGTCGCGGGCCTCCTGCGCGGTGTAAGCCTTGCCGTTGGCGATTTCATCGATCGTGCCCTTCAACTTGCCCTGGCGGCCGGCCTTCACCACGTCCTTGAACTGGGTGAACGCGCTGTCTGCGATCCCCTGGAGGTAGGCGTTGTCGCGATCGTTGTCGGGCTTGAACATCGAGCCGGCATTCTTGTACGTCGCGCCGGTGGAGACGATCGTGCTCTCCTCGATGCCGTATTTTTCCATAAGCTTGCTGAGGTTGTAACGCGGGAGCAGCACGCCGATGTTGCCGGTGAGGGTGGTGCGCTCGGCGATGATGTGGTCCGCGCCGCACGCGGCGTAGTACCCGCCGCTGGTGGCCAGCGAGCGCATCGCGACGACGACGGGCACGTTCTTTTCCGTCTTGAATTTCTTGATGCGCTTGTAGGCCTCGTCCGACGCCGTGACCGACCCGCCGGGCGTGTCGATGAGGATGACCACGGCTTTCACGTTCTTGTCATTTTGCGCGCGGGTGAGGAGTCGGTCGAACTTGTTCGCCAGCGACTCGTCGATGAGCCCTTCGAGCGGCACGACCGCGATCTGCTGGCGCGCATCGCCTTGGATAAGCGTGGACTGCACGCCACCGGAGTTGTTGCCGGCAATTAACCCGAGGTTGAGGAGCATCGACCCGCCGAGCAGGATTAGGAGCAGCACGAGCAGCGTCCCCCACCCCCATCCGAGCATCCGCCGGGTCGGCGGATAAGGCGGCATGAATGGCCCCGGCGGACGCATCTGAGGCGGATAGCCCGGCGGCATTCCTCCGCCTGGCGGATAGCCTCCCTGAAACTGCCCGGGCGGCGGATACCCCTGCGGCCCCGATGGCCCCTGCCCCATCGGCCCGGGACCTTGCGAGCCATACTGCGGGCCGTACGGCCCCGCCCCTTGCGGCCCGGGCGCTCCGCCCTGCGGCCCTGCACTCTGCATCACCATCCCCGGCCCCTGCGGCTGCCAGGGCGGCGCACCCGCCGGGCCCGTCGCGCCCAAAGGGGTCGGGGGAGAAAACGCGTCGCGCGGGTCAATCGGTCCTTGCCCAGGAGGAGGTTGTGGGTTCATAAGCTCGCCGGCATGTCTGAAAACGCATGCCGAGGGGCCACCGGCCCGCCGCACTCCTGCGCCCCGTCATCTTACGGACTTCTGCGCGATGGCTCCAGTGGAATTCGGGGAAAGCGGGGCAGTAGGCGGTAGGCAGAGGGTAGACGGCGGAAGGAATAGACTGGGGGCTATGGAATCTTGCCGGGTCGCCTTCCAGAGCCGGGGCGTGTCGCCCCGGGCGGGCCACAGGCCCGTTTTGGTCCCCGCTCCCTCGTACTTGGGGGAGCGGGAGCCATTCGGAGCTTCGCTCCGACCGGGCCGACACCGGCCGGCTCCGAAATTACCAGACAAATGATGCCGGTCGGACGAGGCGAGACGGTCCCGACTGAACATTGCTTCACGCCAGCGCCTGCACGTTGTCCACCTCGGCGGGTTGTGTCGTCGAGCTGAGCCAGCGGAAGCCGACTACCTGAAACGTAAAACCATGCCCGGGCATCGCCAGGCCGCCCAGATCCGCCTGGGTGATGGTGCAGGAGGTGGCGTTGGCGGCGAGCTGTGCGGGGATGAGCGTGTCGCCGTTGGGGGTGATGAAACGGACGGCGTAGCCGTCTTCGTTGGAGGAGTTGTCGTCCCAGGTGAGATGGAACGACCCGCCGGCTAATGGGGTGACGACCAGGTTTGTCGGAGCGTTGGGGGATACGTTTGTCGCGGACGAGGCGGTGTAGGCACTGTCGCCGCCAATGCCCAGGGCCTTTACGCGATAGTAGACGCGGGCGGTTTCCGACAGGTCGGTTTGTACGTAGTGGGTGACGTCTGTGCCGACGCTCGCGACGAAGGTGTACTGCACGCCGTCCGTGGATGACTCGATCTGATAGCCGATTTCATCCCCCACGTCCGTCCAATCGATCGTCATCTGGCCGTCGGCGGTGGGCGTGACGTCCACCTCCGGCGGAGCAGTAAATCCATTGACGGCCCGTGCCCATTGCGAGGACCCCATCGTCCCCACGTCGCCAGTGAGCACGAGATAGAACGAGTATGCCGCGCCGGATGTGAGGGGCGTGCCATCTGCGAAATGGGTAACCGCATAGTTCGTAGCCGCGGGGGAGACTGCGCCGTCCACGAGGATCGGAATTTCGTCATCGCCCGCGGCGAAGAGTTGATAGCCGGTGGCCAATGTCGAAACATTCGTCCAGGTCAGATTCACGGTGCCGGAGGTCGAAACGACGGCCTTCAGGTTGATCGGATTCGCCAGAGAGGCGGTGGCAAACGTCGCGACCGAAGGCGTGCCGTCGCCACCGGGGCCGAAGGGGACGATGCGGTAGTAATACGTTCCCTCGACGACCGAGGGATCATCGTAGTTGGCCCACGTCACCGGCACGTCCTCAATGGTGACGAAATGCACGTCGTCGGTGCAGCGCTGGACGTGGAAGCCCGTGGCATCGGACGCGGCGTTGCTCCAGGAAACGTTCAGCCACAGCGGATTGTCGAAGCTGACTTGTGCCGTGACATTGACTGGCGCAGCACCGGGCGCGCCGGGCAGCGTGTCCACCTGCACGACTACCCCGGCCGATTCCTGGCTCCCATCGGTGGCCGCGACTTTCAACCAGTAGTGCGTTTGCGGCGACAGGTTGGGCAACAGCAGCGTCGAAGCCTGGAGGAACGTCGCCGAATAAAGCGCGAAAGTATTCCCGTCCGTCGAGAGATAGACGTTGTAATTTGTTGCGGAGCCGGAGTTGGGTTCCCAGGTCAGCGAGGCGGAGGTGGCCGACAGCGCCTGCGCGACGACATTTTCCGGCGCGATCAAACCGGTCGAGCCGGTCGCGTGGTTGGAGTCGGAGGACGCGATGCCATCGACGTTCCTCGCGACGAGGCGGAACTCATACGCCGTGTCCGTGGCCAATGCGTTGCCGTCGGCGTCCTGCGTCACGATATGGCTGATCTGATCGGCCCCAATCGTGGCCAGGGTGCGGAAGGCGTCGGTCGTTCCCGCCAGCCGTACTTGGAGGAGCAGGTCGGTGGCCGACCCGCCTATCGGGTCCCATTCCAACTGGAACATCGTCGGCCCCTCGCCGTAAATCCGCATGTGCTGCGGGGCGGCGGGCGCGGTGTGGACGAGCAGCGCCGGCGTCGCGGGGCCGTCGCCCAGCGCACTAAATGGAACCACGCGGTAATACCAGGCGCGATCGAGCCCCGCGTTCCCATCGTCGAATTGCTCCACCGACGCCGGCGTTAGCCCCGTATCCGCGAACCCGATCCCGTCCGGCGAAATCTCGATGCGGAACCCCGTCACCCCGGCCGATTGATCCTGCCAGCTCAAGTGCACGGAGCCGTCGCTGTTGGCCGTCGCCTGCAGGCCGGTAGGCGCGTTGAGGGTCGTCGTGACCGGCTGGCTGAGGGAAAAGTGCGAGCTGCCCGTGCCGTCCATCGCCTTGACGCGGTAGATATAGCTTTGGCCGTCACCGGCGGAGATGTCAGAGTAGGTCGTGACGTTCGCGCCGACCTGCGCGAGCGATGCGAAAGTTGCGCCGCCATCCGCCGACCGCTCGATCACGAAGGCAGTTTCGATGGTGCTGTTGTCGGTCCAATTCAGATCGATCTCGGAGTTGGAGAGCACGTTTGCCATCAGGTTTGACGGGTCGGAAAGGGAAGGGCCGACGGACGCTCCCGATCCGCCGGTGAACAGGACGGAGAAGCTGTTGGTGAGCGGGTCGCGCGCCACGACGACGCTATCGCCCGTTCCCAGATTGACGGAAGACCAGCCGCCGCCTTGCGCCTTCGCCAGTTGCACGGAGCCGCCCGCGCGGTCGAGGTACGCGATCTGCGGGGAGCCGCTCTGCGG
>JAQGHP010000048.1 GCA_028288775.1 Phycisphaerales bacterium
CCCGGCGATTCGCCGAGAAGGGCGTGCGCTACATCACCCTCATGCACTCCACCCGCGCCTTCGGCAACCTGTGGGACCAGCACAAGGATTTGTACAACGGCCACCGCAACAACGCCGCCGCCGTGGACGTGCCGATCGCGGGTCTATTGCGCGACCTGAAAAGCCGCGGCATGCTTGACGACACGATCGTCCTCTGCGGTAGCGAATTCGGCCGCACCCCCGTCTTCGAATTTCAGGACGGCAGCGAAGGCCGCCACCGCAACGGCCGCGACCACAACCCCCACGGCTTCACGATGTGGTTCGCCGGGGCCGGCGTCAAACACGCCTACCGTCACGGCGCGACCGACGACTACGGCTACTACGCCGTTCAGGACAAAGTCTCCGTCTTCGACCTCCACGCCACAATCCTGCATGCCATGGGCTTGAATCACGAACACCTCACCTACCGCCACGGCGGCCGCGATTACCGACTGACGGACGTATATGGCAATGTGGTAAAGGCAATGTTTACGTGATCCCGCGTGGCACGGGTTTTCAACCGATGCGGGGCGCGCTAGCAGTCGATGACCTTTCCCGTTGGACGCATCGAGCGCGGGTTGCAAACCCGTGCCAAGACAGCGCACCCTTCAAACGCAGTCCAGAAAGACGCCCGCGGACTGTTCGTCCGCGGGCGTCTTGATTTTCAAAAGTCAGGTTTTTCGGCCTTAATTCGCGTAGTTCCAATACGTGTGGATGTCATCCACGCCGACCACCTGCCCATCCGGGCCCTCGGGGGGGAGCTTCCATTTGAGCGACTTGCCCTCGGCGGTCACTTGCACGCCGGCCAGGTAGTCGGTGGTCTTGGGGGTGGGGTTGGAGCCGGGCTTTTTCAGCAGCTCGGTTTCCAGCATCTTCACGCGGAGGGTCTTCTCGTCGTCGCTCAGCGGCTCCATGCGCTCGGCGCCCCACGTGCCCTTCTCGTCCTGCACGAAGACGTTATTGCGGGTGAACTTGATCTTGGTGTAGATCTTTTCGTCGTTGCCGAAATGCTCGCCGAAGGTGAGGCCGACGGGGTCCACGCGCTTCTTGATCTTGCCCCCTTCGTTCCAGACCAGCACGTTGAACAGGCCGCCGAAATGGTCGGTGTTCTTCTGGCGGCTGAAAGTGTCCTTGATCTTGGTGATGACCGCCTGCTCGTTCTTCACCACGCCCGCGGCCAACGTTTTGGCGTCGGCCGCGGCGAGCGTCTTCTTGTCGAAGCCGGGGGCGCTTTTCTCCGCGGCGACGATCTCCTCCGAATACTTCTTCGTCAGCGCCTCGTCCTTGCCCGAACCCTGGAACAGGCTGACGGTAACAAGCGCGAACTGCCCGTCATCCAGCGCGCCCTTCCAAAGCGTGATCGGCTGCTTCTCATTAACAGCGGGCTTCTTCGGGGCCGCGTCCCACGCCTTGCCGGCTTCGGGAAAGCGGGCGTCGATGGGCTTCGCGCCGTTGACGCCGGTCACGAGGATAAACGCCTGGTCGTCAGCCTTCTCATCGAGCGTATATTTCTGAATGGCGCGGAGTGACGTGAGGTCGACGGTGACGGGCACTTCCGCCGCGTGCGCCGGCAAGGCTGCGCCGCCGGCGACGAGTGCCAGGAAGGCCAGAACGCTCTTGATGCCGAATTTCATAAGACTCCTGCGATCACGAATGAGGACAAAGCGATGAATGGGAAATTCCGATTCTCTCCCCGCCGCACCACACGGCGGGACGCCCCGCGGGCGAGGGGAAGGATTATCCAAGGCCGCGGCCTCCGCCGCAACTGCAACCCTCGTTTTACCACTTCCCGTGGGCACCGTTGACCGAATGCGGGGTCTCCGTGGTGCTCCGTCCCCTTCTGGCCCGATTGGCGATGCCCGACTACCATTCGCATTGGCGAGGTGTTTCGTCAACCTTCGGCCAAAAAAAGCGTATAAACGACGGCGGATTGTTCTGCTCGATAGACACGTATTCCTTCGCTTTGTTTGAGGATGCTTATGCGCCCCGGCCTCGTGCCCCAAGTCGCCCCATGCGTCGTCAGCCACAATATGGCCCTCGGCGGCGCGCAGACCGCCGTCCTGCGACTGATCCGGTCCATGCCCGACTGGGCACGCGAGCGCACCACGCTCTACGTCCAATCGTCCGACATGCCCCTGCTCGATGCCGCGGTGGCCAAGCATGATTTCTCCGTCGGAAAGATCACAACCCAAGCGCCCGACGACCCCTCCTGCTGGGTCCTCAGTTACGGCAATCTCAAAGACCTCGCCCCACGCCCCACCTCACTCATTCTCCATTCATGGGACGATGAAGGCTTCCGCTACATCAGCCGCACCTACGGCGAGATGCGCAGCCTCACCGTCGCGGGCGTTTCGCAGCAAGTGCTGAACCGCTACGGCGAATGGATCCAGCAAGGTGGCCATCACGTCGCCGGCATCCTGCCTCCGCCTGTCACCGAGTGGACCACGTGCAAGGGCAGTCCGCTTTCGCACCGCATCGTAGTGGCGTGGATGGGCCGGCCGCTGGAATCCAAGGGTTTAATGGGTTTGCCCTACTTGCTGGCTCTGGATCCCCGCATCGTCGTGCGGGCGTGGACAGGCGCGGAGACTGCGGGCCTGGAATACACCCGACGTTCGCAGGCGCAGGCTTTGGACAAAATGCTCAAGCTGGCGGTGCAACTGGGCGTGACCGATCGGCTGGACTTGCGCCCGCTGGATTTTGACCCGTTCGCGTATCGGCATCGTTTGGAAGGCTGCCACGTGCTGCTGGGCAACAGTCGACGCGAGGGCTTCCTGATGACTGCGGCGGAGGCGCTGAGCTGCGGCATCCCCGCGGTCGTCACGCGCACCTGCGGCGTAGCGGACTTCGTCCGCGAAGGCGTCAATGGCAGCCTGATCGACTGGGACGAAGACCCTCGCCGCCTCGCCGGCGCGAGCCACGGCGCGATCCTCCGCGCGCTCGATCTCGATCCGTTAGCCTGCCTGCAATCGGTGCGCGATCTGTCGCTGCAGGCCGATTACCGGAGCGCATATGGCGAAACGCTCGCCCGTCTGACGCACACGAGTTTGCAGGGCGCGAGCGCGCGCGTGACGGTGGCCGTGCGCATTCACAAAGGCATGCGGATCGAAAGCCTCGACGAGGCGATCAGCAGTCTCGCCTTGCAGACGTACCGACAATTCAAGACGGTGCTGCTGGTAGACGGGCCATGGGAATACGGCGAGATGCTCGCCCGCCGTTACGGCCTGCCGCTGCTATGCACGGGCCTGGAGCCCGACATCACGCATTGCAGCGGCCTGCATCGCCGGGCCGTGGATATGTGCGACACCGAGTTTTACAAGCCGCTGGATTACGACGATCAATTGCTGCCTGATTACCTGGAGCGCGCCGTCGCCACGATGGACAGCAACAAGCTCGACGTCTATGGCTGCCTGCTGATGACGCTGGAGAACGGCGAATTCTCCCCGAGAAAGTGGCCGCACAAGCCGGTTGAAACGATGTTCACCGGCAACTCCGATGACAATATGCTCCCCCATTCGTCCGTGATGATGCGGACGGAAACGTGCCACCGGGCGGGGAACTATCAGGAGCGCGCCGTGGGCCTGGGCGGCGACGATTACCACCTCTGGTACCGCCTGCACAAGGCCGGCGGCAAGTTCTTCCGCGACGACGTGCGCAACGTCGTCTACCGCATCCACGAGAAGAATTCCCTGAAAATCCGCCGAGCGCGCTACGGCCCGGGCGGTGCCGGCGCGAGTGATGGAACGTCACCCACATCGAATTCCCTCGCGACGTCCGGCACCCGCGGCCGCCTGATCGCCGGCGCTGCCGCCGCCGCTTCGCTGGCCATCGCCGTCGTCCCGGTAGCCGCCGCCCCGGGCGGATCGTCGATCTCCCGGCCCCCCGAGGTTCGTCCGCCCGTGGGGTTGCTGGAGCGTTGGGCCAACAAAGTGAAAGACACGGGCAAAGCCGCGCTGCAAATGCTCAACAAGGTTCCGCTGCCCGATGCGACGCCGAAGAAGAAGTTGGGGGCCGCCTCATCCGATCAAGGACACTTCCCGCACGATGTTGTTCCGCCGCATTCGTGATCGAGCCCGAGCCAAGTACCCGCGTTCACAACGACCGGATCGGAGGAGTCGGGGCGTGCCGGCTTCTTCGGCTGCGCTCAGGATAGACCTGTCGGACCGCTGGCACGAATCGTGGCAGTGATGGCCCGCCCGTGGCGGCGGCACTCCGTCGTGCTCGAGGGCGCCTGGTCCATGTAGGTTGGTGTGCCGAACGCTTTTCCGTCCATGACGCAATGTTCTGCGGGCCGAACCTGCATGAACCTTTTCCGTGCGGGCGTACTATCTCTCCCCCGCACCCTTCCGCCCCTGGTCGGCCAACAGTTGTTGCAAATTCGCCAGTTGCTTGGCGCTGCCCGAGCCTTCAATGGCGCGGACGGCGATCTCCTGCACCTGACCGTAGGCCTTTTCCGCCTGCTGCAGGAGCTTGGCGATTTGGTCGGCCGGTTCCTTTACCGTCTGCTCCAGCGAGGTGATGCGTGTCGTGAAGACGTTCTTCTCGCCCGCGAACTCGCGCTTGAAGATTTCTTCGCGCGACAGCGACTCCTGCTGCAGGCGCGTCGTCGTCTCCTTGACGGCCTTGGCGACTGCCGCCTCGAGCTCTTTCGGAAATGACTCGACTCGTTGGCGCAACCCCGCGGCCTCTTCCTCCCGCGCTTTCACCGCACGCTCGCGCTCGGCCAGTTCCTTCTCCGCCTGGGCCTTTCGCTCGGCCAATTCCTTGCCCGCCCGCGCGGTTTCATCGGCGAACTGATCCTTGGCCTGCTGCTGCTCGCGCGCGAATGCGTAGCGGTATTCTTCCTTCTCGCGCTCCCGGCGCTTGGCCTCGGCCTCACGCTGCTTCTTCTCCTGTTCCCAATTCGCCCGCGTGAGCTCGATCTCATGCTGGAGCCGGTCCTTGGTTGCCGACAGGTCCGATTCCAACTGGGCGCGCTGCCGCTCGTGGGATTCGATCAGCGCCGTCAGCGTGGAAGCGGAGCGCTGAATCTCGTAGATCTCCTTGAGCTCCTGTTCCTTTGCGACGATCGCGCGCTGGATCTGGACGTACCGCGCGACCTGCTCTTCGAGCCGGTCGGAGAGGTCGCCGAGCATTTTACCGATGCTCGATTTGAGGTCGCCGACCGACTGCACCACGCCCCGCGTGGAGAGCTCGTCCGCCGCGGCGACGGCCATCGCGGCGGCTCGGGCTTCCACCTTCTCTTCGGGGCTGGACTACGCCTCGCGGCGTTCGGTCACGGTCTTCTCGGCTTCCGCCAATCCTTCGAGCATCTGCTGCCGGGCAGGTTTCTTTTTTCGTCGCGGTCTTTTCTGCCATGGAATGCCTCCGAATCAAACGCGCCGCCCCCGCGCGAGCAGAAACAATAGGAACAAAGCCCGTTCACCGCAAACCCGACCCCGGCCCTTCAAAGGGTCCGCGGTTCTGGCGGTCTTCCCTGATTCCCATTTTAAAAAGTTCAAGAGTTCAAGGGTGCATGCACCCTTGAACTCTTGAACCTTCGAACCCTTTAACCGTTTGTCGGATCCGTTCAGATTTACCGGCTCTGCCCGACCGGCGTCGTCTTCATCATCGGTATTGACTTCACTTCCCCGGTCACGCGGAATGGCCGAGGACAGAAAATCAGCACGGTCTCGGACGGCTCCGCGGGGCCGGGGCGGACAAAGAAAGTGTTGCCCAAACTCGAAGAGATCGCGGAGACGGTCGAAGGGGCGAGAACCAGAAAATGGTCCTGCGGGACATCCTGCTTGAAGCGGAGGTCGTAGAGGTATTCGGGGCGCTTGTATTCGATGTCGCGCTCTTCGTTCAGAACGGTGACTTCGTACTGCTTCCGCAGCCCGCGGACGACGGCGCACAGCGCGATGCGGGCATCCGAAGGCTGCCGGGGGACGGGCTCGAAGGTGACGGACAGCAGGTTGTCGCACTTCTGATAGCTGCGGCCGTAAAGTACGCCGCGGTCGTTAAGGTAGAAGATGTCTTGAAAGTCCACGCCCGTCCGCAGCGGGAGTTCCAGCGTGCCCTTCCGTACCGGGGCGGCCGAGCCTATCCGGGCGGTGGGGCCGTATTGATCGATGAGAGCCTTGAAATAATCCCACTCGGAATTCGGGCCGATGCCGACCCGCACGCCGTTCTTCAGCAGCAGGTCGTGGGTCGCCAGGTCGAGGTGGTCTTCATCGACGTGCTTCCAGAACTTCTCATTGCGGCTGACCCCCCCTACCGGGACCGTCAACTGATAAACATCGAGCTCCATGACGACTTCTGCGTCGTTGCGGGCGATGTGCAGGTCGGCTTTTTCATCCGTGGGAACGCGTCCGGCGTTCGAGACGCGCACCGCCGACTCCCCGCTCATCGAGCCACTTTCCACAGCCGCAGGTTTCTGCCCGCAACCGGCGAGCGCGATGCCGCAGATCAGTGTAACGGTCGCAATGATTGGATCGCGGAGCATGGAACCTCGGGAAAGACAATGCTGAGTGCCGGGCGCTGAGGAATTCAGGAACCAGACTATACCATTGGGTTTGCTTTCACCCTCGGCCCGTTTTGAGTAGGGCGGGCGTACTCGCCCACCGATCGTCGCCGCGGCCAATGGTGGGCGAGTACACCTACCCTGCGGGAATTCACTTCAGTCCTCCGAGCCCGTCTCCGACCGCTCATCTTCTGGCTTCTGGCTTCTGGCTCCCCGTATTTCCCAGCACTCAGCACTTTCCTATAGTGACGCAATCAACTGCACCACCTCGCCCAATCCCTGTTCCCACAGGGCCTGATCGACGTTAATCGGCGGAGCGACGCGGACGATCTTTTTGGCCGTTAGGTTCACGACCAACCCGCGGGCCAGGGCCTTTTCCATGAACTGCTCGGGCGGGTCTTTGAGCTCGATGCCGATGAACAGCCCGCGCCCGCGGACGGATGCGACCTTCTGGCGGATCGACGCTTCATTCTTCAATCGGGCGACGGCCTGCTCGCCCATCACCGCGGCACGGTCGGTGAGCTTGTCGCGGTCGATGACGTCGAAGATCGTGCGCGACACCGCGGCACAAATGCCGTTCCCGCCCAGCGTGGAGCCGTGCTTCCCGGGCCCGAGCAGGGCCGCGACCTGCGGCTTGGCGAACATAATGCCCATCGGCAGCCCGCCGCCCACGGCTTTGCCGAGGGTCATGATGTCGGGCTCGATGGCTTTGCCGTTCACGTCGCGGTAATGCTGATGGCCGAACCATTTTCCCGTGCGGCCGCAGCCGGTCCAGACTTCGTCGAAGATCAGCAGGACGTCCCGCTCGTTGCAAAGCTGACGGACGCGCTGGATGTAGCCTTCCGGGTGGAAGTTGATGCCCCCCTCGCCCTGGATTGGCTCGATGAGGATCGCGCCGACGTTTTGATCAACGGCCTTGGCGAGGGCGTCGAAGTTGCCCGCCTCGACTTGTTCGAAACCGGGAACGTCCGGCTCAAATCCCTGCCGCACGGCGGGGTTGCCGGTCGCCGCGACCATCGCCAAAGTGCGGCCATGAAAGCTGTGCGTCAGCGAGATGACTTTCCATTTGTTGGGATGTTTCTGATTCCCCCGGAGCCGGGCCAGCTTGCACGCGGCCTCGTTGGCCTCCGCCCCGCTGTGGCAGAAAAACGCCTGCCCCTCGAAGGCAAACCGATTGAGCCGCTCCGCCAATTCAATCTGCGGCTCGGTGTAGAAAGTATTCCCTACATGCCACAGCTTGCCCGCCTGCTGCGTCGCCGCGGCGACAAGCTCCGGATGGCAGTGCCCAAGGATTCCCCCGCCGAACCCGGCAAAGAGGTCGAGATAGCGTTTGCCGTCGGCGTCCCAGACGTACGACCCTTCGCCGCGTTCCATCACGACCGGCTGGCGCGCGTAATTGCCGATGAGGACGCGTTTGCCGCGGTCGATCAATTGCTGAGTCTTATTCGTCGTTTCGGCCATTAGTTTGTTTGTCCGAGTTCTTCCGTTTCGTAACTGCCATTGAATGGCTCCAGGGTAACAGAAACTCGATTTTTTGGCGAACGGTCGCGCCCTGCCGAAGACTGGCGGTATACTCCAGCCCGCCCGTAATAGGTTAGAATTGTGATACTTTCATGACCGAAAGGAAAACGCATGCATTTCGCGATGGCTCCCCGAATGACGCGCTGGGCTTTTGCCGCGGCGACCTGTTTTGTGGCCGCCTCCGCCACCCTCGCCGCCCCCGAGGCGGTGAAGCATGGCAGCGCCAAGGTGGGCGCGGGCGCAAAGTCCGAGTGGCCTCAATACCGCGGACCTGATTCCGACGGCATCACCGCCGAAACGGTCAGGCCTTGGACGGGCGAACTCAAAGTCCTCTGGAAGATACCTGTGGGCGACGCCTTCGGCTCCTTCGCCGTGGACGGCGGCAAGGCGTATCTGTACGCCGAGCATGAATCGGACAAGGAGGCTTGCTTCGCCTACGACGCCGCGACCGGCAAGGAACTCTGGGCGACCGACGTCGACAAGACCATCCACGAAGGGTCCGGCGGAAACGGCCCGCGCACCACGCCGACCATCTCCGGCGACCGCGTGTACGTCCTGAGCACGTATCTCAAGCTCACCTGTCTGAACGCTGCGGACGGCGCGGTCGTCTGGACGCACGACCTGCAGTCGGAATTTAACGGACAGAATAATACCGATGGCATCGTGCAGTGGGGCAACGCCGCGTCCCCGATCGTCGAGGGGGACCGCGTGATCGTCGCCGGCGGCGGCGCGGGCGAAGCATACCTCGCCTTCGGCAAGGCCGACGGCAAGCTGCTCTGGAAATCCGGCAAGGACAAGATCACCCACGCCTCCCCTTCCCCCGGCACGATCCACGGAACGCGGCAGGTCGTTTTCTTCATGCAGTCGGGCCTCGTCTCGATTGACCCGCAGACCGGCAAGGAACTCTGGCGGCAGAAGTTCAAATTCAACACCTCCACCGCGGCATCGCCGGTTATCGGTGGCGACATCGTCTATTGCTCGGCCGGTTACGGCGTAGGCGCCGGCGCGTTCCAGGTGGAAAAGAGCGGAGACAAGTGGTCCACCAAGGTTCTCTGGCAAACGCCCAAGGAAAACCAGAACCACTGGACCACCTCGCTATACAAGGACGGCTATCTGTACGGGCTCTTCGGCTTCAAGGAGTTCAAGACCGAGCCGCTCAAGTGCCTGGACATCAAGACCGGCAAGGAAATCTGGTCGAAGGAAGGCTTCGGCCAGGGCGGCTTGATCCTCGCCGGCGGGAAATTGCTCATTCAGGGCGACCAGGGCCAGCTTGTCCTCGCCGAGGCAACGCCCAAAGGCTACCACGAACTCGCCCAAGCCAAGCCGCTTTCGGGGAAAGCCTGGCAGATGGCGGTATTGGCCGAAGGAAAGATCTTCGCCCGCACGAGCAACCACGGCGAGGCGGTCTGCCTGGAGGCGAAGTAACTGGAGGCGAAATGGCGCAAGCGCAGCTACAATCCTGCTAGACGCCGAGGCATATGACGACCCTCCTCACACCGACGGCTCCGATTTCCACGCTGGCCGATCTCCTCGATCGGATCGGCGGGGTGTCCCCGGGCCGGGTGCGCATTCATCCGCCGCCCGGGACCGCGACCGAGGCGGACGTCGTCGCGATCGAGGCAAGCGAAAAGCGCCTTTACGAGCTGATCGAGGGCGTTTTGGTGGAGAAGCCGATGGGGTTTCGTGAGTCGCTGCTCGCCGTCGCGATCGTCACGGCGTTGCAGAACTTCGTGCGCCCCCGCGGGCTCGGCGTTGTTAGCGGGCCCGATGGCATGATGCGCCTCTTCCCCGGCCTTGTGCGGATTCCCGATGTCGCCTACATCTCGCGAGCGCGCCTCCCCGGCGGCCACGTGCCGGCGGAGGCGGTCCCGAGCCTCGTCCCCGATCTGGCGGTGGAGGTGCTCAGCGAGAGCAACACGTCCGCCGAGATGGGCCTGAAGCGCCGGGAGTATTTCAGCGCGGGAGTGCGGCTCGTGTGGCTGGTGAATCCCGACACGCGCACCGCCGAGGTCTTCGCAGATTCCGAACAATCTACGATGCTGACCGACGAGCAATTCCTCGACGGCGGCACGGTGCTCCCCGGATTTCAACTCGAATTGAAGTCCGTCTTTGCCGCGTTGGATTTGTAACTCGTCAATTGAGTTTTTCTCGGTGATAGCGATGCAACTGTAGGGTGGGCGTACTCGCCCACCGTTTTTTTGCGCTGCGAACATCCCATGAGAAGTGGTGCGCGAGTACGCCCACCCTACATTTCTCGCGGACTTACCGCACGCCGGCCGGCTCTTCCTCCACCACTTTGGCGGGGGCGTTGCCTTGGGAGCGGGTGAAGATGAACGCGTGGCGTGAGGGGTCCACGTCCACGCGTACCGTGTCGCCTTCGCCGAAGTCTCCGGCCAGGATGTGGGTGGCCAGGGGGTTTTCTATCTTTTGCTGGATCAGTCGCCGCAGCGGACGAGCGCCGTAGGCAGGGTCGTAGCCTTCCTCGGCCAGCAGGTTCTTTGCGGCCTCGGCAAGCTCCAGGTGCAGGCCCCGGGCGGCCAGCCGCTTGCGGAGCGAGTCGAGCTGCACGTCCACGATCCTGGCGAGCTGTTCGCGCGTGAGGGTGTGGAAGAGGATGACCTCGTCGATGCGGTTGAGGAATTCCGGGCGGAAATTGAGCTTGAGCAGGCCTTGCACCGCCGCCTCAATTTCCCACTCGGGGGCGTGCTCGGCGGAGAGCTTTTGGATTTCCGCCGACCCGAGATTGCTCGTCATGATGATGACGGTGTTCTTGAAATTCACCGTGCGGCCCTGCCCATCCGTCAGGCGGCCGTCGTCGAGCACCTGAAGCAGCACATTGAACACGTCGCGGTGGGCCTTCTCGATTTCGTCGAACAAAATGACGCTGTACGGCCGCCGACGCACGGCCTCGGTGAGGCGGCCGCCCTCCTCGTACCCGACGTAGCCCGGCGGCGCGCCGATCAGGCGGGCCACGGAGTGCTGCTCCATGAACTCGCTCATGTCGATCCGCACCATCGCGTTCTCGTCGTCGAACAGAAACTCTGCCAGGGCCTTGGAGAGTTCCGTTTTTCCGACGCCGGTCGGCCCTAAAAACATGAACGAGCCGATGGGCCGGTTGGGGTCGCCCAGGCCCGCGCGGTTGCGCCGCACCGCGTTGGCCACGGCGTGGACTGCCTCGTCCTGGCCTATCACCCTCTTGGCCAAGCGCTCCTCCATCTTCATCAATTTCTCGCGCTCGCCTTCGAGCATGCGATCGACGGGCACGCCCGTCCAGCGGGAGACGACGGCGGCAATTTCCTGTGGGGTCACTTCCTCCTTGACCATTGCATTGCCGCTCTCCGTAAGCTCGCGGAGACGCTTATGGGCTTCGTCAATCTGGCGCTGGATCTCCCGGAGTTCGCCATATTGGATGCGGGCGGCGACCTCCCAATTCCCCTGCCGCTGCGCCTGTTCGAGCTCCACTTTTTTCTGGTCCATCTTCTCCTGCAGGGTTTTGATGGCGCGGAGTGCGCCGACTTCGTTCTCCCAGCGTGTGGTGAGCTCGGTGTTCTTTTCCTGGAGTTCGCTCAACTCGCGCTCGGCCTTTTCCAACTGCTGGCGCGAGGCGGGGTCTTTTTCGCTGCGCAGGGCCTGAATCTCGATCTGGAGCTGCATGATCCTCCGGCGGATCTGGTCGAGCTCGGCGGGCATCGAATCGTTCTCGATCCGCAGACGGCTGGCGGCTTCGTCGATCAGGTCGATCGCCTTGTCGGGGAGGAAGCGCTCGGTGATGTAGCGGTCGCTGAGCACCGCGGCCGATACGATCGCCGCGTCCGTGATGCGCACGCCGTGGTGCGTCTCGTAACGTTCCTTGAGCCCGCGCAGGATGGCGATGGTGTCCTCCACGCTGGGCTGATCGACGAAGATCGGCTGGAAGCGGCGTTCGAGGGCGGCGTCTTTTTCGATGTTCTTCCGGTACTCGTCGAGCGTGGTCGCGCCGATGGTGCGCAGCTCCCCGCGCGCGAGCGCGGGCTTGAGCAAATTGCCGGCGTCCATCGACCCCTCGGCCTTTCCCGCGCCGACGACTGTGTGCAGCTCGTCGATGAAAAGGATGATCTGCCCTTCGCTCTGCGTGACTTCCTTGATGACCGCCTTGAGGCGGTCCTCGAATTCCCCGCGGTATTTCACCCCTGCGATCAGCGAGCCCATGTCCAGCGCGATGATCCGCTTGTTTTTCAGAACCTCAGGCACGTCGCTGTTGACCATGCGAATGGCCAACCCTTCGACGATGGCGGTTTTGCCCACGCCTGGCTCGCCGATGAGCACGGGATTGTTTTTCGTGCGGCGGGCGAGGACCTGCATGGTTCGGCGGATTTCCTCGTCGCGCCCGATCACCGGATCGAGCTTGCCCTGCCGGGCCGCTTCCACCAGGTCGCGGCCGTAGCGCTGGAGGGCCTGATACTTTTCCTCGGGGTTCTGGTCGGTGACGCGCTGTCCGCCGCGAACGTCCTTCAATGCGTCGAGGAGCGCGTTATGCGTGACGCCGTTGGCAGTGAGAATTCGCTGCGCCTCGCTTCTGACCTGCGACAGGGCGAGCAGCAGATGCTCGGTCGAGACGTACTCGTCCTTCAGCCGATCGGCCTCTTTCTGGGCGGCGGTGAAGACGTCCTGCGTCGTGCGGCTGAGACCGAGTTGCGTGCCCGTCGCGCTGGGAAGGCGATCGAGTTCGCTCTCGATCTGCTGCGCGATTCCGGCGACGTTCGCGCCGAGCTTTTGCAGCAGCGGCCCGACGACGCCTTCCCTCTCCGCCAGCAAAGCCGCCAGCAGATGCACCGGAAGAATTTCGGGATTGTTGCGTTGTTGAGCGAGCTCCTGCGCCCGTGCCACCGCTTCCTGCGCCTTGATAGTGAACTTGTCGATTCGCATCGAATGCTCCAGATCGCCCCTGGGAAACCGCGAAAAACTCAACGTTGTGCTAATCGCGTCAATGCAAAATATAGGCCACCAGGCGCGGGGATGAATGGGGCGAAATCCTTAAGTTTTGGCTTTCTCGTAGGTTATTAAGCTGATCCGCGAGGGGCGAAATGGCGGTCAGGGGAACACGCAAACCGCCATTCCAGCAACCGGCTGCTGTTCTGGCAGCATGATCCCGCGGTGGAACTGTCCGCCGGAACGTGGTTAAATCTCTCGTCGCCGGCCGCTGGTGGCAGGTAACGAGGCCTGGAGGTTTTATGCGCTGGGTTCTGTTGTGTGCCGTCGCGGCACTGGTTATCGGGTGTGACAAGAAGATTCACGAAGCGGGGCTGCGGGTCCCTGCGCCTATGGAACTGGCCCGTCGATAAGCCGTCCGCGCATTCGTTCAGAGTCCGCTTCGCTACGATTCGGCATTCACGATTATAGGGAGCCCATCCATGGCCGACCGCACGCCGCCAGTCATCAGTCCGACTGCCGAGATCGCCCCGAAGCTCGAATTTCTGATCCGCGAGACCGGCGGCATGGAAGACGCGCCCGCCGGGACGTTCAAGGTGAAGGTGTTCCACACCGCCGCCTTCCCGTGGGAAGAGGTTTTCAAGCTCCTGCTTTACCGCGGGTACAAGGTGCAGGTCACGGCGCACAAGGCGGATTTGTTCGTCGAAGCAACGACGTAGGATGCGGATCGACCGTGCCCCGTGGTATCAAGGAACAGACGATTAACATTAAGATTAGGATCGCGCTCTGAGGCGCATCTCCGAGCGCTCCTATCCTAATCTTGATCTTAATCCTAATCGTCTGTTCCTGATCCCGCTTGCCGCCTGCCCACCAGATTCACACTACCTGCCCCACCCTCTCAATCGCCGCCAGCGCCGGCTTCAAATACTCCTGCCCGAACAGCCGCAGATGATTGAGCATGCTGTAGAGCTGGTACACCGGCTTGCGGATCTGGTGGTACTCCGGTGGCAGCTTGCGGGTCTGCTGGTACGTCTTCAAGAACGCCGGCGTTACGGTGTGGAAAAGCTCGAGGTACGCCAGCTCCTGCTCGCAGTGGGCGTATTTGCAATTCGGATCGAGCAGGGCCGCGATGTGCCAGTTTCCATTCGCATCGGGCCGCGCCATCATGTTGGTTGACCAAAGATCCCAGTGAACCAGACGGGGGCAATCGGCATGGCCGATGAGGCGGTCGAGCCGCTCGTGAACCTTCCCCACCTGCTTGCGGCATTTCACGGGCAACACGCCGGACTTTTCCACCTCATGCCAGATGGGGTCGTAGATGGTGCGGTAGCATTCGGGCCAGCTCTCGAATTTCACGGGGTCGCCGCCGTGAACGCGCATGTAGTGCGGATTGGTCTTCGCGTGTAGTCGCAGTACCAGCTCGGCAAGCTCGACCTGGAGCGCGTCGAACTGTTCCGGAGTGCAGGCGGCCTTGGCCGCGGCCAGATCAACCCCCTCGACGAATTCCATGAGGATGTAGCTGAACGGATCGTCGAGGCTGCCGATCTTAAAGCGATACACCTCCGGCACCGGCACGCCTGCTTCGCGCAGCAGGGCGAGCTGCCAGGCTTCATCCGCATGGGCCTTGTCCACGCGGTGCGGCGTAATCTTCAGCACGGCCTTGCCGCCGTCCTTGAGACCCAAAGCCAAAGTAATGTTGATACTTCCCCCGGCGAGCGGTGTCACCGCGTCCAGCTCCGCAGTCTCGCCCGCCCAATCCCGGACGATCCCACGGAGCACCTGCCACGAAATATCGACCTCATGAGGTGTCATGCGATGCGACACCTACATCTTGCGCCTCCCGTTTCATTTCGACAACCAAAATCCCGGGGCAAATGTAATTTCAATCGCAAAGGTCCGGACGCGTCGGCTGACTCGCAGACCGCTGGTCATCTGCGAGTACCTGCACAGTTCTCGGGGTGCCGCGGTCTGTCGCACCCTATCCTTCTTGCCCTCGCCCACAGCGTTGTGTCCGCCGAGGGGCTTGAAGCCTGATTGGGTTTACGAACGATCCACGCCGCGCGGTCCGTGCCGGGGCGGGCCGTCCTCATCGTTTGACGGGGGTCCGGGCGGACGCCGCTCGCCTTGCCCTTCGTCGTCGGGACGCGGGGGCCGGCCCGCGGCCGGGCCGTTCTCGGAATGTGGGCGGGCGTCGCCCTGCGGCCGATGGCGGGCGCACGGCGGGGGCGGCGGGCCGTCGTTGTCATCGGGCGGGCCGCCGGCATGATCATGGCCGCCGCGCTCGCCATACGGATGCGGGGCGTTCTGCCTCGGGCCGTTCTCGGGCGGGCCGTCTTCCTGGTTTCGCGGGTCGTGGCGGCGTCGGTTGGATTGGGGGCGCGGCGCGTCGTCTTCCCTGCGCGGAGGTCGCGCATCGGCTCCCGGCCCGCGGCCGCCGGGGCCGCGATTATGCCGCGGCGGTGGCGGAGGACCGTCGTCTTGCTCATCCGATTCCCGGAGGTGCCGCGGCGGACCGGGCGGCGCGCCATTCTCCCCATCCTGCGCTCCGTGACGTCCCCGGGGCGGAGGCGGGGGCAGTTCATCAGGCGCATCCGCGCCGCCATTGTCCGCACCTCGGCCACCATACCGGGGCGGAGGAGGCGGACCTTCCTCCTGCCCGCCCCGCGCGCGGTGTTGCCGGGGCGGGGGTGCTGGGCCATCGTCCTGGGCGCCGGGGCCATCCTGTTGACGGCCGGCCGGGCCTGGGTGACGAGGTGGTGGCTGGTCGTCATTTCCCCCGGGCGCCGCGGCCCACGTCACTCCGCCGCAAGCACCGCCCAGCAATACCAGGCCGGCAAGAATCTCTTGCAATCGGTTCCTCATCGAACGACTCCTTTCCAAAAGCCCGCACCGTTCAACCCGGCGGAATACGCAACGCGTTCCACCGCACAAGCACAGTCTAGAAGGGTGAACCTGAAGTGGACGTGAAGATGCAAACGCCTTACCGAACTCAACTTCATCGCAGCCAGCTCAGACCTCCGCTAATAGCCGGTAGCCCACGCCCGGTTCGGTCAGGAGGTATCGCGGCCGCGCGGGGTCCTGCTCGAGCTTCTGACGGAGCTGGTTCATGTAGACGCGGAGGTAATGCGTTTCGTTGCCCGTTCCCGGTCCCCACACTTCCTTGAGGAGCTGGCGATGCGTCATGACCATTCCCGCGTGCTTGACCAGCACCGCAAGGAGTTTGAATTCGTTGGGCGTGAGATGGACCTCCCCTCCCGCGCCGCTCACCCGGCGGTGCAGCAGGTCCACATGCAATGCGCCGACCGTAAAGGTCGGATCGCCGGTATCGGCGTCCACGGTAGCCGCGTGGCGCAGGGCGACGCGCACGCGCGCCATGAGTTCGCCGACGTTGAAGGGCTTGGTGAGATAGTCATCCGCCCCCGCGTCGAGCGCGACGATTTTGTCCTGCTCCTTTCCCCGCGCCGACACGACTATGACCGGCACCGCCGACCATTCGCGGAGCTGCTTCACGAGCTCGACGCCATCCATGTCAGGGAGCCCGAGGTCGAGGATCACGAGATCGGGCTGACGGCTGGCCGCCTCCAGCAGTCCGGCCTTACCGGTTTTCGCCTCAATAAGTTGATGCCCCTGGCTGGTGAGGGTGACGCGGAGAAACTTCTGGATCGCCGGGTCATCTTCGATCACCAGGATAACGGGGGAAGTTTCGGACATGCTCGGTTTCTTTCAGCACGAATGTGGCACAGCGCCCTCGACTGTGTCTTCATCTCCCGCTCGCGGCGGAATCACAGCCGGGGCGGCTGTGCCACATGAATCTCTCGATCTCATCCCCGCGCATCTACCGGCGGCGGGGTTCCTTCCACCGGGATGGTGAAGCGGAACTTCGCCCCCCCGCCTTCGCGGTTTTCTGCGGAGATTACTCCGCCGTGCGCCTCGACGATACCCCGGCAGATCGCGAGGCCCAGGCCTATCCCGCGGCGTGCGCCGTCCACCCCATCCGGGACGGCGCGGAAGAACTTTTGAAACACGCGCTGCTCAGTACCGGTCGGAAGGCCCGGGCCGCGGTCGGAGATTTCCACCGTCACCGTCCCCTCGGCGCGCGTGCCGCGGACCTCGATCGGGCTGCCGGGCGGGGTGTATTCGACCGCGTTGTCGAGGAGGTTGGCAAGCACCTGTTCCATGGAAATTGCGTCGATGGGGACGAGCGGCAGGTCCGGCGCTATGGTCACTTTCACCTCACGCCCGCGCAGCCGTTTTTCGAGATGGTGCAACGCCGAGCCGATTACCTCCTGGAGGGGCTGCCATTCCTTCCGCACCCGCAGCCCGCCAGATTCTAGACGGGTCATATCCAGCAGATTATTGATCAGCCGGTCCATCCGCTCGGACTCATCATAGATCGTCTCGGCAAGCTGGCGGCGAAGATCTTCGGACAGGGCCGTACCCGTCTCCACCAGCGAGCTTGCCGCCCCTTCGATCGCGGCAAGGGGCGTGCGAAGGTCGTGCGACACGCTCGAAAGCAACGTGTTGCGCATCATCTCCGCCTCCACCTGCACCCACGCCTGCTGCGCCTCCTCGGCCAGTAAGGCCCGCTCAATGGCCAGCGCGGCCTGGCTGACGAACGCCTCGATGAGGCGCATCTGCTCGGGATCGGCAAGCCGCTGCGGCTGAGCCGGGCAGACGCCCAGCACCCCCGCCGTCCCGCGCGAGGCCGTTAGAGGAAGATAGATGGCCCGAGCGGCGGGAAGCGTCGCAGTCCCCAAGCCCGCGGCCTGGTCGTGGTCAAAGGCCCATTGCGCCACGGCCAGCTCGCGGTCGTTCATCGCGTAGTCCTCAACCTTCGCCTCGCGCGGCGTCAGGTGCGAGAGCGGGCCCGGCAGCAGAATGATGACCTGGCAGTCGAACACCTCCGCGACGTGGCGCACGGCGGCCTTGAGCAGATTTTCCTTTCCGCGGATGGCCGCCAGGTCACGGCTAAGCCGCAGCAGCGCCGCCGTCCGGCGCTCACGGTCGCGCGACGCCAGCGCCTGCTCGCGCACGCGGTCGGTCAGCGTGCTGATTATGAGCGCCACCGCGAGCATGACGCCGAACGTGAGGAAGTAATGGAGGTCGGAAACCGCGAACGTGAACCGCGGCGGGACGAAAAAATAATCGAATGCGGCCACACTTAGCGCCGACGCCATGATCGCCGGCCCCCGGCCGAATCGCGTCGCCACGATGACCACCGCGAGCAGGTACGCCATCACGAGGTTGGTCAGGTCGATCGGGCCATGAAACGCCAGCCCGGCGCACCATGCCAGGGCGGTACACGCCGCGACAACCGCCGCCCCCGCGGCATACTGCGGCCATCGCACCGGCGTCGCTTCGGGCCGCTCCCCAGTTGGCGCGGCGGCCTCCTCGGCGAGCGCGCGAATGACGTAGATGTCGATTGCGCCGCTCCCGCGAATGATCTCTTCCACCGCCGAACCAAAGATCATTTCGCGCCAGCGGGGTCGCTCGGGCTTGCCGATCACAATCTTCGTCACATTCCTTTCCCGCGCGCAGGAAAGGACCTCCTCGCTCACGGACTGCCCGCTGAGCGTGACGGTTTCCGCGCCCAGCTGCGCCGCCAGTCGGAGCGTCTGCGTGACGCGGTCGCGGTCCGCCTGCGAAAGGCGCAAGGCGGGGCGCTCGACGTAGACGGCGACCCACGGCGCGCGGAGGCTCGCCGCCAGACGCTTGGCGGCGCGGACGAGCCGGGCCGAAAGCGGGCTGGGCGAGACGCACACCAACAGCCGCTCTGTCGCGGCCCACGTCTCTCGGACGCGGTTCTCGCGGCGGAAGTCCTGCATCTGCGCGTCCACGCGGTCGGCAGTGCGGCGCAGGGCCAGCTCGCGCAGGGCCAGCAGGTTTCCCTTGGAAAAGAAATTCCGGCTCGCGCGCTCGGCCAACTCCGGCGCGTAAACCTTTCCTTCCTCAATGCGTTCCAGCAGCTCGTCGGGCGCGATGTCGATCAGCTCGACGTCGTCCGCCTGCTCGAGCACGGAGTCAGGTAGCGTCTCGCGCACTTTCACGCCCGTGATCCGCTCGACGATGTCGTTCACGCTCTCCAGGTGCTGAACGTTGAGCGTCGTGTACACGTCGATGCCGGCGCCCAGCACCTCCATCACATCCTGCCATCGCTTGGAGTGGCGCATCCCGGGCGCGTTGGTATGCGCCAATTCGTCAATGAGGAGCAAGGCCGGCCGGCGCTTGAGGGCGGCGTCGAGATCGAATTCCTTCAGGCGGACGTTCCTATAGTCCACGAACTGGTACGGCAGGATTTCCACGCCAAGCAGCAGCGCCTCGGTGTCCGTGCGCGCGTGCGGCTCGGCGTACCCCACCACCACGTCCATTCCCTCGGCGGCGCGGGCCCGGCCTTCCTCCAGCATTGCATATGTCTTGCCGACGCCCGGCGCAGCGCCAAAGAAGACCTTGAGCTTGCCACGGACGGCCTTGCGTTCCTGTTGCTGGACCTCGGCCAACAGCTCGTCCGGGTCGGGTCGTTGGGGATCAAGGGCGCGTTGGTTCATGAGGTGTCCTGCGGCAACTATTCTTTATTTTACGCAGCACATATGGAAAAAAGCCCGCGAGGGCCTGTGGCGAGTCCCTCGCGGGCACGCTGCGGAAGTGGCCTCCCGCAGGTTCGCTGTTTTCGCAATTCTCCACTCCTGCCCACCCCCTCAGTACGCGGGTTCGGGAAAACGGGCGATCCAGACGTCGTGCATCTCGTCGCCGAGCGCGAATGGCTCGGAGCTCTTCCCGAAAGTATACAGTTCGTAAATCCTGCGGAGGTTCTGTTGGGTGGGCTCGTAGTACTTGTCGGCCGTTGAGGCCCGGCGATACCAGTGGCGGGCGTCCCGCCAGTCGTGACGGGCTTCTTGGAGGACTCCGCGCAAGTTCAAGTAGGCGGCGCACCGTCCGACGTCGGGCCAAATGCAGACGCCGGCGGCGAGCGCCAGTTCGGCGGTGTCGTAGTCGGCCAGACGGATCGCGCCACAAGCGCGGAGCAACTCGGCCGCACAGTTGAGCGGCATGTCGCCTTGTTCGTCACGGGAACGGCGCGGCATGCTGAAGAGGGAACGTCCGCCCGCGGATCGGTCAGCGTAGTGCATGTGCCTGGCGAATTCCGTGGTGGAACCAGCGCCGCTGCCGCCGACCCACCTTGTTACCGTTGCGACGAACCTCCGCCAGGTGGAAGGACACGGGGTGGGATTGAAGGCGACCATTACATTCTCCGGGGTTTCGGGCGTGCCGAACGCCGGCCCGCACGCGCGGCTCGGCTTGATGGGGAATGTTTATCACCGCCCGGATCAAGTTGCTGTCAAAAGCGGGAGGCGGGAGGTCAAGAAAGGATTAAGGCGCGATAAGTACCGAATGGGATGGGGCTTCACCGAAATCGGCGACACGAAATTCGCGACCCCCGAAGCGCGATTTCAATCCGAAGGGGTGAAATCCGAAACGGGCGGATAACGCGAGGCAGGATGAAGATGCGGACGAGATTGCCACTCATGATGCAACGAATCGGCGAATCTTTTCACGCGGCGTAGCGCTGCACCTGCGGGCGGTGTTGGGATTCCATGAGGATCTGCTGGATTCGCCGCTCCACTTCCATGAGGCTTTCAAACAGATTTTTTCGCAGTTCGGGGGAAACCATTCCGGGTTCGAGATATTCCCGAAGCCGCGCCCGCCGATGGTCCAATGTCTCCAGCTCGCCTTGCAGCGGTCTCACGTTCATCCTGCGTCTCCTTCCCCCGTCCGCGCTTGAAATGCCAGCCGCGTCATGCGGCATGTTATCTGGCATCGGCGATCGGGGGCGTTGCCTTAAGCGGCACGGCAAATGGAGTTGCAGGAAGAGGGCGTCATCGGGCCCCGGGGCGGGCGGTTTGGGTGGATTTGGTCCGTGCGGGACGCCGGGCGACGGGCGCGCCGGGCCCGGGTTCGGGCGGCTTTTTTTCGAGTTCGATGCGCGCCATGAGCGAAAATCGCATGGCCGCGGGTGCGGCGGCGAGGGTTTTCTTCAGGTTGTCCACGTTTCCCGGATTCGAGTAAATCGCCGACGAGGCGGGCGCTTCGGAAGGCGCTTCCTTCGATTTGGTGGCGTTTTCGACTGATGCGACAGACGACGGCCCCACGGACGGCGGCCCCATGCCGCATTCAAAGTTGGCCCGCGGCCCCGGCTCATGCCGCTCAAGCTTCTCGGGGCGATCGAGTGCAGCCAGGAAGGCGTGCATGCACGCCTCGACTTCCTCGGGCGGCCAGAGCTGCGCCGCAGTTTCATCGTTGCGAACGATCGCCATTGCCCCATCGTCGTAGCACATGAGCGTAATTCGATCGATCCCGCGGTGGCCGAAAAAGATCGGCCGGCCGGCCGGTGAATGCAGGGTATCCATTGAAACCTCCCGTGCCCTTTTGCGTCCTGTTGCCCAGATCTGAGCCCGTCGCCCGGTTGGTAGGCGTGATAAGTACGCACATTCTAAGAGGCGGGTGCGGGCCTTGCACGGTGGTTCCGAAATTCCTGAGCCCACCGCGCTATTCCACCTCTGCGCGCGCCCGCTCGCAGAAGAGTCCCGGCACGTCCGAGTGAATGCCCAGCGCCTCGACTAACGGTTTCCACATCGCCATGACGACTGGCGAAAGCACATTTCCCGCATCCGCCCGAGCGGCCCGCTTTGGCCTGCGAGCGCGTCGGCCACATTTACGAACACCGCCGACGCGGGGCTCCCGCCCTCCGCCTGTGTGCGGCGCAAAGCGCCTGGCAATTTGCGAGGGGAACCGGGCGTTATCGCATTGCAGTTGTGCCGCAAACGCGATCCTCGCACTCCCTGGTGATACGCGCCCTCGAAGTCGCCGCACGCGGCCCGGCGCGAATGTGCCGAAAGGACTAGATGCGGCCGAGAGCCGGCCGCGGCACGCCTTCAGGCGTTGAGTCGTCAAGGGATTTTTCTGGAAGGATCGCGGAGAGTTTCGGTACAGATTCTTGTGCATCATGGTTTTGCTGATTTTGCGCTCCGAAAAACGCCCGGCCACCCGTATACTCCGGCAACGAGCTGGAAGTGAGGTGCCGCGAGGTGTTTGTTCGGGCGCGGCAGCGATCAGGGATTTGCCGGCAAGGCGGGCGGAGGCCCGCCACAACCCCCGGCGCGTCGTAGGGCCGTGCGGCCCGCGGGCGCGCCGCCGAGGAGTCGCACATGTGGTTCCGTGCCAATCATCCGGATGACGTGCTGACCATGCCCCGCTGGGGCCTTTTTCGCGAGCGCCAGGCCGAGGCCGTCGAGCCACGCTCGCCTTCGATTCGCACGGCTTTAATTACCGGCGCTTCGAGCGGGATCGGCTGCGAGCTGGCGAAAATTCTCGCCGCCCAGCGCCATAATCTCGTGCTCGTGGCCCGCGACCACACGCGTCTGCTGGGCCTCTCCGCCGAGCTGGAAAGCCGCCATGGCATCACCGTCACAGCAATCACCTGCGACCTCGCCTCCCCCTCCGCCCCGGCGGAATTGCTCGCCGAGCTGCGTCAGCGCTCGCTGGTCATCGACGTACTGGTGAACAATGCGGGCTTCGCGCTGGGCGGAATGTTCGCCGAGACCGAGACCGCCGAGACCGTCTCGTTGCTGCACGTCAACGTCGTCGCGTTGACGCACCTGACGCGCCTGCTGCTGCCCGGTATGGTCGCGCGGCAGAGCGGCCGCGTGCTGAACGTGGCATCGATCGCGGGTTTTTATCCGGGCCCCCTTACCGCCTGCTACAACGCCAGCAAGGCGTTCGTCATCAGCTTCTCGCTGGCCCTTTCCAATGAATTGAAAGGAACCGGCGTGACGGTCACCGCGCTGTGCCCCGGCCCGACGAGGACGGGCTTCGCCCAGCGCGCCGGCCTGTGCGGGACCAAGGCCTTCCGTGACAACGTGATGGACGCGGCCGCCGTCGCCCACGCCGGCTACGCGGCGATGATGGCGGGCAAACCGTTGGCCGTTACCGGCCTGCGGAACAAGCTTCGGATGATCCCCATCCCGCTGGTCCCCAGCCGCGTGCTGGCGCATTTCTCGCGGAAATATCACGAGGTCTAATTGGGGTCAGGGTTCAGGGTTCGGGGTTTAGGATAGCGCGGGCTTTCGCATTACCTGAACCCTGAACCCTCAACCGCGCGTGCCGGGAAAGTCAGCCACCCTATCCCGCTCTGCATCGCGCCGCGCCCGTTGCATCAGCGACTGCCGCGCGGGATAATGCGTGGCCGTGAGTGGAGAACTGGTCCTCAGTTACCGCACCATCCAGGTGCCGGCGGACGCCGCGACGGCCGCACGGAACCATCGCGACGCCTGCGTCGCGAGTTTCGGCGACGATTCGCGGTGCGAAGCCGACGTCCGGTACCTCTCCTGGCTCCGCGCAAAAGTCGAGGAATTCCCCGAAGGTTTCGTGCTGGCATACTTGGGCGACCGATGCGTCGGCCACCTTGAGCTGGAAGTCCCCTACGGACTGCCCACCGGTTACGTCAATCTCTACTACGTCCTTCCCGAATTCCGCCGGCAGGGTCTTGGCACGTTGATGCACCTCTACGCCGAGAAGTATTTTCGAAGCTGGGAGGCGAGCTGCATCGAGTTGCACGTCTCCCCCACGAATCGCGCCGCGATGCAGTTCTATCGCAGGCTGGGCTACCGCGCCGTGCAGTTGGAAGGCGCGGGAGCGCCTCTCTGGCGAATGAAGCGCGAATTGGATCTCGCGGTCCGAGAAAAGTAGCCCCGTCGGCCCGTTACGACCGGAAATCCCCACCCCAAGACAAATCCGCAAGAGTTTACTACGAAGATATTTTTTATTTACCTGTTACTTCGTCGAAAATATGGGGTATACCTGTTGTGGCTGGTGCATTACGATTGCCAGCCGTGGTTGTCGCGGGTTGTGCAAGAACAAGAACTTCTTGACACGAAGGCAATGTTCTCTACAATTCCGCGTGCTTGACCGCCTAAGCCTTTCCGTCACTCGGAAGGGCGCGGAGAACCCAATACGGATTCATGATCCGTATCGCCGACCGAAGCCCTTCATCGGGTGACGCAAGGCCGGGGCTTATCGGACGCCAGTTGGCAAGGACGCCATGGCGACTTCGAGGGAGACTTTCAACTCCTAGCCCGTCAGCTAACTCCGTAGGCATGTGAAAGGGATCAACGCTTCTTTTGGGCGTTTCGATCCTACCTTATTTCATCTGGGTCGCCTGGGAAACCGGATCCCGTTCTGGCGTTCGTTTCTGCCATTTCGGTTTTCGTTTACCCGGGCACACATACCACGCCCTTGCGGCGTAAGGAGAATTACCGTGGTAGGTAATCAGGCCGAAACGCTTCGCCGGTCCATCGAAAGCCTCATCAACGCCAAGTTGCATGATGCGCTGACCCCCGGCGGGATCGATCGCCTCGCGGCCCATCGCCGGACCGGCGTGGCATCGTACGACATCCGAATGGCCGAGCGGCGGCTGCAGGAAGCCCTCGCCGACATTCTCACCCCCGCCGAGTCTCTCACGGAACAAGAAGTCTAACCTCCCCATGTCGCATTCATGCGATCTCGGGATGCCGGGGCTTCGGGTTTCAGCGTTGGCGAACTGATTTTGGTTGGTGCCCCCTTCCATTGGTTCCAGTTCGTCGCGGCCGTCGCCCTGCAAATCTTTCCTCCGCCATCAAACGGAGCCGCCCCCAAGCCGGGGCGGCTCCCGTCGTTTGCGGAATTATGTTTGTTCGGTGGATGTCCACGATGATAGGGTGATCGCATGCACGACAAACGGATTCGCTACGTTGCGGTTAACAGCGACTTGGGCGTATTGCTGGTTGCGGGGAGCGACGCGGGAGTTTGCGCGCTCTGGATGGCGGACGAGGAAGCCTCGCTCATCAAATCGTTGCGCCGACGTTTCCCGCTCGCCGAGCCCGCGACCGCCGCCTCCACGGATGCTCACGTTCGCCGATGGGCCCGCGTCGCGCTGGAAATTACGCAAGGCCATGGCGACGTGACGAAAGTCCCGGTGGACGTGACGGGCACGCCGTTCCAAAAGCGAGTATGGCAGGCGCTGCGAAAAATCCCGCGAGGCCAAACGCGTTCGTACGCGCAAGTGGCCGCCGACATCGGCCGCCCCACCGCCTTCCGGGCCGTCGCCGCGGCGTGCGGTGCAAATCCCGTCGGCTTGTTCATTCCCTGCCACCGCGTGATCCGCGAAGGCGGCGGTCTTGGCGGATTCGCAGCGGGGATCGAACGAAAAAAATTTCTCCTTGAACGCGAGAGAGCCCGTTCTCCCAAGATGCGCGAAAAGATTTGGACGCGGGCAGGTGAATTGAATTTATTCTCACTCGCTCGCTAGGGAGTAATGCGTCGCGAACCCAGGCGAGAATGCTCGGAGGATCCGATCGTTTTCCGTGGCACGGGCGGCCCGCCCGTGGCGGTACGCCGCCCCGCGTTGGAAGGTATTTCGTTAGGTTCGGCTCCGCCGAACATTTTGTGTCCGGGGAGGGGTGTTCGGCAAAAGCTGAACCAATTGTGTGGCACAGCCGCCTCGGCTGTGTCTTCCGTTTCCGCCTGCGGCGGAATCACGGCCGAGGGCGGCTGTGCCATATGTTATTTTCTTCGACCGGAGTACCGTTCGAACGTCGCGGAGTACCGCGACCATGGGCGGGCCGCCCATGCCACTGCATGCTCGAGCCGCCCATGCCACTGCCCAGGAGGAATCTGAACAATGCGAGAAGCAATCCGTACCCCTTCCGCTCGTTGGTCCCGACATCGTTCCGTCCCCGGCCGCGCCGTGGTCGAACGCCTTGAACGCCGCACGTTTCTCACCTCGACTCCCATCTCACTCCCCGCCGGCACTGCCCCCGGCACCATCGAAGCCGAGAACTATGACAACGGCGGTGAGGGCGTCGCTTACCACGATACCCAGACCGTCAACCCCGGCGGCGCGTATCGCCATGACGGCGTCGGCATCACCGCCACGCATGACGCGGGCGTCGGATATTATCTCGGCTGGTCCCATCCCACCGAGTGGCTCCAAGACACCGTCAACGTCGCCGCCACGACCACGTACACGCTCGACGTCCGCCTCGCCTCCCTCAATGGCGGCACGTTCCACTTCTCCTCAGATGGCCACGCCGTCACCGGCGAAATCAAAATGCCCAACACGGGCGGCTGGGAAAACTGGACGACCGTCAGCGTGCCCGGCGTCAACTTCGCCGCCGGGAAACACGTCATCCGTTTGTCCTTCGACACGGTCGCGAATCCCATCACCGGCATCGGGAACATCAACTGGTTCCGCTTCCGCGATAACCCCGCAACGTCACCCCGCACCGCATGGTGGCGCGCCGCCAAGTACGGAATGTTCATCCACTGGGGGCTCTATTCGCAGCTCGCCGGGCATTGGAATGGCCAGACCACGCCCGGCTACGGCGAATGGATTCTCCACGACCTGCACATCCCCCTGGCCAGCTATGAATCGCAGGTGCCGCCGAAGTTCAACCCGTACGCCTTCAACGCCCAGACCTGGGTGAACACCGCCAAGGCCGCCGGGATGAATTACGTGGTGATCACCGCAAAACACCACGACGGGTTCAGCATGTTCAACACGAAGGTGAACTCCTACAACATCGTGCAGGACACGCCCAGCCACATCGATCCGCTCGCCGCCCTGTCGGCGGCTGCCAAAGCCGCCGGGCTTCACTTCGGCGTCTATTACTCGATCATGGATTGGAACCACCCGGAGCTCGCCACCAGCTCCACCAGCCCCGGGGCGAAGAGCCCGAACGACCCCGCCGTCATCAACTACATCAACAACCAGGTGAAGCCACAGATCCGCGAGCTGATCACGCAGTACAACCCCGACATTCTGTGGTTCGACGGCGAATGGGTCCCCTGGTGGACGGAGGAATACGGCCGCGAGATCGAGGAATACGCCCGCTCGCTCAAGCCCGGCATTATCATCAACAACCGCGTCGGAAAGCGCACCAGCAGCGACGGCGACTTCGACACCCCCGAGCAGGTCATCCCCACCTCCGCCTCCAACGGCCGACTCTGGGAAACCGCCATGACCCTCAATGACACCTGGGGCTACAAAGACACCGACCACGATTGGAAGTCGCCGACGGCCGTAATCTCCAATCTCACGGACGCGGCCAGTAAAGGTGGGAACTTATTGCTCAACGTCGGCCCCGACGGCACCGGCGTAATCCCCTCGGCGTCGGTCAACATTCTCCAGCAAGTCGGCACTTGGCTGAAGACAAACGGCGGCGCCATCTACGGCACCGCCGCGTCTCCGGTCACGGACCCAACCTGGGGCAAGATCACCCGCAAGGGCAACACGCTCTACGCGATCGTCTTCAACTGGCCGGGGACCCATACCCTGCACCTCGCCGTCACGGGCACGATCCCCCACGCCAAGCTGCTGCTCAACGGCGCAACGGTTCCCGTAACCAGCTCCGCAACCGGCACGGATCTCGTGCTCCCCGCCGTCATGCCCCAAATGCCTGCAACCGTGATCGAGATCGACTATTCGGGAAGCATACACGCGGTCCAATGACGAACCGGACCTGGTGGTCGGACCGCCCTAATTTGAACGGCAATTCCAGAGCCGGGCCGGGCCGGGCCGGCCCGGTCGGAGCGAAGCTCCGTTTCGGGCGTGCAGCCCGACCAGCCTGCCCCAGCGCAGTCGAAGTGCGCGACACGCCTCGCCCCTGAAAGCCCACAGACCTTTTTAGATTCGACGGAGCACGAGAGGAACGATGTAGGGTGTACTGTGTCGTTCGTTTCCGTCCGCGAATGATCACCGCCTGCGTGGCACAGCCGCCCTCGGCTGTGTGTTTGTTTCCGCCTGCAGCGGAATCACAGGCGGGGCGGCTGTGCCACATTGCGGAATCACAGCCCGGATGCCGGCTGTGCCAACTCTACATCCACCTTCACCGCCCCACATAAATCCGCGTCAGCGATTGCACCGCCGCCGCCCGGCATGCGGCGACCGTTCTGCATCCCAGCCCCGTCATCACGATCGCCAGCATCCCCAAACCAGCCCACGTCGCCGGGGGCAGAGGCACGGCCTGGGCCTCGGCGATCGCCTGCGTCGCGCCGAATTCCATCGTGAACGCGCGGTACGCGAAATTCCCATCCGGCGCACCCAACTCGCTCAGCGGCACGGTGAAACTGAGCTTGTCGCCCATCACCGTGAACGGCACCGTCCCGATCACGGAGCCCCAGCCGCCGGAGCTTGGGTCGGACAGGTCCGGCGGGAACGCCGAGCGCACATGCAGGGCGCCGCTGGAGTGGATCTCATCCCCGCGGATGATTGCCGTGAGGTTGCCCAGCGCCGGGCTGCCGGGGGCGGGGTCGCCAGCGATCTCGTACTGGAACGAGTCGGCGGGCCGCCCGTGAATATCCGCCGACACGAAGTCCGGCGGATGGGGGAACGACAGCGTAAACGTCGCATCCGCTATCGCAGGATCGACGCTCACCGACTGACTCAGCACGCTGACACCCGCCTGCGCACGGCTCCCGGCCCATCCAAGCACACCCGCCACGACAATGACCAAAGCAATCCTGCGGTACGACATGATCCAATCTCCGCTTTGCGACAACCGGCCCGGCGGGTAGAAATTCCCGCCTATGACTCCCACGACTTCCTCCCCATCATTTTCGGCGGCCCGCCTCGCAATTCTGGAAGAACTCTGCTCGGTCCCCACCGCCCCCTTCGCCGAGCAGGCCGTCACGTGCTACGTCGAACGCTTCGTGAAGTCCCGCCCGAAACTCCGCCTCACGCGCGACCGTTTCGGCAATCTCTTAATCGAATTGCCGCCCCGGAAAAACAGCCGGGCGTCCCGTAAGAACCCGCCTCGCTGGGTATTTACCGCCCACACCGACCACCCCGGCTTCGTCGCCGATGCCATGACCGATCCCCATACCCTCGAGGCCCATTTCCGCGGCGGAGTCGAGGCCGAATACTTCACCGGATCGCGCGTACGTTTCTTCGATTCCGGCCAGGAAACCACCGCGACAGTGACAGGTTATCGGACGGGCGAAGACGGTCGCCCCGACCGCGCCACACTCCGTGTAGCCCGTCCCGTCGCGCCCGGAACCCCCGGCATGTGGGACCAGGGCGTCGGCCGCGTCCGCGGAAAAAGATTCCTCTCCCGCGTCTGCGACGATCTCGCCGGCGCGGCCGCGGCACTGGCGATGCTGGACGAATTGTGCCGTAAGCCGCCTGCGGCGCCTGTCGCGGTGCTGCTCACGCGCGCCGAAGAGGTCGGATTCATCGGTGCGATTGCCGCCTCCATAAAACCCACACTGCTCAGAAAATCCGACCGCCTGATCCCCATCGAATGCTCCGCCGCCCAGCCCTACGCCCCGCAGGGCAAAGGCGCGATCATCCGCATCGGCGACCGCACCAGCGTCTTCAACTCCAGCCTCAGCTACTTTCTAACAAACCTCGCAACAGAATTGGCCAAGGCCGACAAGACCTTCCAATACCAGCGCGCCCTCATGCCCGGCGGTACCTGCGAAGCCACCGTCTACGACGTGTACGGTTTCCTCGCCGCCTCCATCTGCGTACCCCTGGGCAACTATCACAACATGGACAAGGCAAAGAAAAAAATCGCCCCCGAATTCATCGACCTCTCCGACTGGCACAACATGGTCCGTCTGTTCGTGGAGGTCGCCCGCCATGGCCACAAATACGAACCCGGCCACCAGCAACTCAAGCAGCGTCTCGAAACACGGTTTGAGAAATGGAGCGGGATGTTAATGGAAGGAGCCAGAAGCCAAGAGCCAGAATCACACAAAAAATGATGGCAATCCGTGGACCCGGTACCCTGCCCTTGTAGTGGCATGGGCGGCTCGCCCATGGGTCACGGTGCTCCGTGACGTTCCATCGGCACTCCGAACGAAGTAGGCAAGATGTAGCACAGCCGCCCCGGCTGTGATTCCGCTGTAGGCGGAAAGCAAAGACACAGCCGGAGGCGGCTGTGCCACACGGGCTGTGATTCCGCCGAAGGCGGAAGACGAAGACACAGCCGGGGGCGGCTGTGCCACACGGGCCGGGATTCCGCCGAAGGCGGAAGACGAAGACACAGCCGAGGGCGGCTGTGCCACACGGGCCGGAGTACCGGCAAAGGCGGATTACCGCCCACGGGCAGGCCGCCCGTGCCACGGAACTCCGCGTTGCATTCTTCTGGCTCCTGGCTCCTGGCTTCTGGCTTCCGGCTCGTCACCCCTACGCCGGGTCATACCCCCGCCCGCCGAGCGGATGACACCGGCCCACCCGCTTCATGGCCTTCCAACCCCCGCGCCATGGCCCGTATTTCTCGATCGCATCCAGCGCATATTGGCTGCAAGTCGGCGTGAATCGGCAATGTCCCCCCATGAACTGCCCGAGCGTCGCGCGGTACACGTACACGAGTTGAATCAGCAGCCAGCGCATCGCGATTATCCCGTGGTGTCCGGTGCGGCCGGCGAAGCCGCTGGCGTGGCCTGCTCCGGCATTCGCCGTTTCCAGGCGTTGTGAAGCTTTACCACAATTCCCGTCATCAGCTTCTGATACTCCGCAAGCATCAGCGGCTCATGCGGCCGCACGACAATTACCCAATCATATCCCCGGGGCAGATCGTGCTGCATGTGCCTGAACGCCTCGCGCAACAGCCGGCGAATCCGGTTGCGCTTCACCGCAACTCCCACCTTCCGCGACACGCTCAATCCCAGCCGCGGATGGCCCAGTTCGTTGGGCAGCGAGAAAACGATAAGCGGCCCCCGCACCTCGCGTACCCGCGCGTCGTACACCGCCGTGTACTGCGCCGGCGTGCGCAGCCGATGCTTCTGAAGAAATCGGTAGCGGCGAGCCTCCATTACCGAATCATACCATTCGCCATGCACGCCGCATCCCTGGCACAGAGGCCACAGAGACCACAAAGGGCACAGGGAGGAAAATTCAAAGCTCCTGGTTTTCCTCGCAGTGCCTTTGTGGTCTCTGTCGCCTCTGTGTTCAATGTCAAATGCGCTCGTCGGGACTTGCGTCGTATTCGCGCTCGCTTCAACTCCGCAACGGCCCGCGATACAGTTGCCGCGTGGAACGTCAGCGCATCAATCCGAAATACGCCGACCTCATCGCCCGAATCCGTGCGCAGATCGTCGCGTGCAACCCCGAGCAGGGCTGGGTGATCGACAACGCCGCCTTCCTGCATGTGGGCGGCTCGACTCTGTACGGCACGTCCACCGCCGACAGCGACCTCGACATCCGCGGCGTCACCATCCCGCCCAAATCCTTCTGGGTCGGCGCGCGGAGCTTCGAGCAAACCGAACTGAAACTGCCCGAAGGCGATGTTGAAGTCGTCATTTACGACATCCGCAAGTGGCTCGCCCTCACCGTCGCGGTAAACCCGAATGTCGTCGAAACGCTCTTCGTCCCCGACGACAGCGCGTTCACGATTCTCACGACCGACATGTGGAAGCACGTCCGCACGGAAACCCAGGCGCTGCTCAACCAGCGCGCCCATGCCGGGTTCCACGGGTATGCGACATCGCAACTCAAAAAAATGCTGGTCAAGCAGTCCAACAAGAGCGGCCGGCGGGAGATTTCCGACGAACTCGGCTTCGACCTGAAGTTTGCCGCCCACGGCTTCCGCCTGGCCGCGCAGGGCGCAGAGCTGTTGCGCACGGGCAAAATCACCTTCCCGCGCCCCGACCGCGAGCACCTGGCCTTAGTCCGGCATGGCAAGATCTATGGCCCCGACGACATGGATCGCTGTGTTGCGGACCTGTGGGCCGCGACACATGAGCTGGATCGCGCCTTCGAGCAAACGGTGCTCCCCGCGAAGGCGGATTTCGATCGCTACGACCGGCTGCTCATCCACATTTACGATAACTACGTGGCCACTTCTCCCTCTCCCTCCTAGGGAGAGGGCCGGGGTGAGGGTGAAGCGCGGAAGGCCAATGAGGGTCAATTGGCAAGGTGCGTACGGTACGTATTTCGAGAGTCTCTAATCCGATGACTCACACCGAAATTCAAGAACTTGAAGAGCTCTCTTGCGCCGCCTGGCCCGCCGACACCGAGCTGCGCTTGGACGGCTGGCTTCTCCGTTTCACTCGCGGCTACACCCGCCGAGCGAACAGCGTTCACCCGCTCCACGAAACCACGATGCCGGTCACTCAAAAGCTCCGCGAATGCGAGCAGCTTTACCAGGCCCATAATCTGCCGACGATCTTCAAAGTCACCCCCGCCGCGCCGGCCAACCTGGACCTGTTTCTCGAAACCTCCGGCTACCGCCGCGACAGCGGCGCGAACGTTCTCACCTGTCCGCTACCCATCACACTCCCAGGCGTGATCGAAGCCCGCGTAGAAAACGCGATGGTCTCCCAATGGATCGCGGCCCTCATCCGCTTCGGCTACGTGTCAGAAAAGAACGCCCCGATCCTCACCTCCATCGTCGGCCGCATAACGGACCCCATTTGCTGTGCGATGATATCAGAACGCAATAAACCCATTGCCACAGGTTTGGGCGTACTCCAGGGCACATGGCTCGGCCTCTTCGACATCGTCACCAGCCCCGCCCATCGGGGACAAGGCAATGGCAGCGCCATCGTCCAATCTCTATTGCATTGGGGACAATCCCAAGGCGCACGGAGCGCCTACCTCCAAGTCGTCCCCGGCAACACCCGCGCCGAGCGCCTTTACGCCAAATTCGGGTTCGCACGGGCCTACGAATATTGGTACCGCGTTGCCACCTAATAGGAATTGCGGCATACAGCCCCGGAGGGGCGAAAGACCTTTGCCCACGGCGCGAGCCGCGGGGAAAGAGCGGCGCAAGGCTTTGAGCCCCGGAGGGGCGAAATAAGCACCGGATTCGCGAGCGGCTCACTGCGACGAGATCCCGTCGTCAGGCGACGCGGATTCGGAGCCGGGCCGTGTCGGCCCGGTCGGACCGAAGGTCCGTCCGCCGCCACTTCGCGCGAATCCTTCGACCCTCGCGCGCGCTTCTTACGCCCCTCCGGGGCTGGTTGGTTGCTTTTGCAATTTTCCCACGGCTCACGCCATGGGCTAAGGTCTTACGCCCCTCCGGGGCTATAAGCTGCCTTTGCTTCCTGTTCTCGTCTCCCCCTCCGTGCCTCTTCATGGACAGCATTTCATTCCTTCAGCAGTTTCGCCAGCAGTTCCGCGTAGTAGGTGATGATTAAATCCGCCCCCGCGCGTTTGATCGCCATCAGGGATTCGAGCACGGCGCGCTCGCGGTCCAGCCATCCATTGCGTGCCGCGGCTTCCAGCATCGCGTACTCGCCGCTGACCTGATAGGCCACCACCGGCACCTGCACCGCTCCGCGCACCGCGGCCAGCACATCAAGGTACGGCCCCGCCGGCTTTACCATCACCATGTCCGCGCCCTGCCGCACGTCGAGCTGCGCTTCGAGCAGGGCTTCATCGAGGCCGCGTGCGGGGTCCATCTGGTAGCCGCGTCGGTCGCCGAATTCCGGCGTGGAATCCGCGGCGTCGCGGAACGGGCCATAGAACGCGCTCGCGTATTTCACCGAATAGGCGAGGATGGAAACGTCCGCGAACCCCGCGCCATCGAGCCCGCCGCGTAGCGCGCCGACCGTCCCGTCCATCATCCCGCTGGGGGCGATGACCGCGGCTCCGGCCTTCGCATGGTTCACCGCCTGCCGCACGAGTAGCTCAACCGTCGCGTCATTGTTTACCGTGGACCCGTCGGCGGAAATCGGCCCACAATGCCCGTGGCTCGTGTATTCGCAGAAACATAAATCGGTAATCCCCGCCATCGGAATCTTCTTCTCCGCGGCTTTGCGAAACAGTTGGCAGACGACGTTATTTTCGTCGAGCGCCGCCGACCCCGACGTGTCTTTCGCCTTGCGGTCGATCACCCCGAAAGCCAGATACGCCCCAAACCCCTCCTCGGCCCGACGGCTCAATTCGCCCAGCGCCACGTCGATAGACATCTGGTACACACCCGGCATCGAAGGCACTTCCTGCCGGACGCCGGACCCTTCGCGCACGAAGACGGGCACGATGAAATCACTCCGCCGCAACGTTACCCGCGGCAGCATCCGGCGCAGCTGCGCCTGCTGCCGAAGCCGGCGGGGACGGATGGGGAGATCAAATGAGTCACTCATGCCCGGGATTATACGGGCGTTTGGAAGTGCTTTCACATTCGCCGCGATAGCCCGTGGCACGGGCGGCCCGCCCGTGTATTGCGGCTATTGCCCGGGCTTCATGGGCGAGCCGCCCATGCCACGGAAAAACCGCATCTCATAACATGACATTGCCCAATTTTTCATGCGGCGAACCTATTGCATCCGTATACAATTTCCTCCCAGCTCTATGCGGGTCCAGGCAGAGAACCCGGACCACGCGAGTCAATGTGAAGCATCCGCACAGAATTCGAGGAGTCGCGGCCATGTCCGATTTCCGTCGATGGGTCAAAGATCCTTTCCCTGGTCTCTCCCACTTTTTCGGCGCGCTGCTGGCCGTCGTCGGACTGGTCGTGCTGTTGATCGTCGCGGCGGGTCGCCCCTGGCAGGTCGTCTCGTTCTCGATCTACGGCACCACCATGATTCTGCTCTACCTCGCGAGCGGGCTCGCGCATTCCGTCTACTGTTCGCCGCGTGTCGAAAAATGGCTGGATCGTTTCGACTACATCGGGATCTATCTGCTCATCGCCGGCACGTACACGCCCATCTGCCTGATCACCCTCCGCGGCCCGTGGGGCTGGAGCATCTTCGGCGTGGAATGGGGCCTGGCCCTCATCGGCATCATTCTCGTGCTCGCGGGCCTCGATTATTCCAAGCCGCTGCGCACGGGGATTTACGTGGCGATGGGCTGGATGGCGCTGATCGCCGCGATCCCGACGTTGCACGCGCTGCCGACGAACGCCCTGCTCTGGCTCTTCGCCGGCGGCGCGGCCTACTCCATCGGCGCGATTATCTTCGTCACCAACCGGCCCCATCTCTGGCCGGGGTGGTTCAACGCGCATGATTTGTGGCACTGTCTGGTGCTGACGGGGAGTGCGTGCCATTTTATTTTGATGTTATTCTTTGTTGCGTGAGCTTTGTATGTTCCGTGGCATGGGCCGCCCGCCCATGGTCCCGCGGCTATAGGCGCGATCCACGGGCGGGCCGCCCGTGCCACTGGAAATCTGAAGCAATTAGCGAGATCCCATGACCACCCTCCGCTGGGGAATCCTTGGAACCGGCAACATTGCCCGGCAATTCGCCGGCGCGTTCGGCACCGCCCGCCGGGGCGTTCTCGCGGTAGTCGGTTCCCGTGAATCTTCCTCCGCGCAATCCTTCGCCCAAACCCATCGCATCCCGACTCACTTCGGATCATACGAGCAAGTGCTCCGGGCGAAGGACGTGGACGCGGTCTACATTTCCCTCCCCAATTCCATGCACCACGAATGGACGATCCGGGCGCTCGAAGCCGGTAAACACGTGCTGTGCGAAAAGCCCATCGCCAGCAACGCGGCCGAGGCCCAGGATATGTTCGACGTCGCCCGGCGGACCGGCCGCGTGCTGATGGAAGCGTTTATGTACCGCTCCCACCCGCTCACCCACGCAATCGTCGGGGCCGTTCGCGGCGGGGCCGTCGGCCAAGTTCGGCTCATCCGCACCAGCTTCTGTTACCGCACCAATCGCATCGCCGGCAACATCCGTTTCGACCCCGCCCTTGCCGGGGGCGTGCTGATGGATGTGGGGTGCTACTGCATCGACTTCTCCCGCCTCATCGCCGGCGCGGAACCCGGCCGCGTGGTGGGCGTCGGCCACATGCACGCCTCGGGCGTCGATGAAATCGCCGCGGCGGTGCTCGAATTCCCCGGCGGCAACACCGCCACCTTCTCCTGCGGCATGAGCGTGCAAGCCGATAACACCGCCCAAATCTGCGGCACCGAAGGCTTCATCGAAATCCCCGTCCCCTGGAAACCCCCCGTGCATAACGCGACGTGGACCCTCGCCCACTCCACGCCGCCCAAGATGGACCTGGCCGCGAAGGCTGTCGCCCCGCCAGCCCGGCAGACGTTTACCGTCAGTGCTGACCGCGAGCTTTACGCACTCGAGGCCGACGACTTCGCCCACGCCGTGCTCGACGGAACACCCATACGCGTGAGCGAGCAGGACACGCTGGGGAACATGCGCGTGCTCGATGAACTGCGCAAGCAGATCGCAAGTACTGTGCGCTGAAATGGAATATCCCTTCACGCCGGGTACGAGCTGAAAGCGAGGCCCCGGATTCTTCGGGAGATGGAATTTTCCAACCCGTAAAATCCGGGGCCTCGCTGTCGCTCGTACCCGGCGTGAATAATCGCGCTCAGTCCTCAGCCTGCTTCTCTCTGCCTTTTTTCTAATGCCTACTGCTTGCTGCGTCCTAACCCCGTACCATGTTCCTCATGACAATTATTCAGGCCACGGGCGGACTTGCCGTCACCAATAGCTTCCTTGTCGTGGACGACGCGACGAAAAAGGCCGTCATCTTTGACGCACCCGACCACACCGTCGGCCCGTTGCTCGAGAGGGCGCGGGCACAGGGGTGGGACGTCATCGGGCTGTGGCTGACCCACGGGCATTTCGACCACCTCGCGGATCATTTGGAAGTGACAACGGCATTCCCCGCGGCGAAGGTGTTGATCCACCCGCTCGACGAGCCCAAGCTCCGCCAGCCCAACACCCGGTTTTTTCAGCTCCCGTTCGTCATTCCCTCGCGAGCGCCCGATGCGCTGATCGAAGACGGGCAAGAGCTGAGGCTCGGGAACTTGAAGGTGAAGGTGATCCACACGCCGGGCCATGCGCCCGGGCACGTGATGTTTCATTTCCCCGAGGAAAACGCCCTCATCGGCGGAGACCTCATTATCATGAACGCAGTCGGCCGCACCGACCTCCCCGACTCCGAACCCGAAGCCCTCAACGCCTCGATCCGCAAGGTAATGAAGCTTCCCCCCGAAACCCGCCTCTTCCCCGGCCACGGCCACCCCAGCACCCTTCGCGAGGAATTGGAAACCAACCCGTACGTGCAGGCTGCAATGGAAGAAGAGAAATAAACGCCAAGACGCCGGGAGGGAAACGGGGAAAATCGAACGCAGAGACGCCGAGGCGCAGAGGTAGGAAAGAGGGGAGGGAACACGCGGGGGGATTCAATCGTTTGGACGCAAGCTTTGCCGACATCAGGCATTTCCGCACTTCTCTTTCCTACCTCGGCGTCTCTGCGTTCGGTTCACGCGACGTTCCAGGTAGTCAGTCACAAAATGCACAGGGGCCACAGAGAGGGAGAAGAGCAGACCAGGATTTTGATTGAATTGATTTCCTCTCTGTGCCCTTTGTGGCCTCTGTGCCACGGACAAGCCCAGTGGTCATTGAATCGCAATCTGGTCGCAAATCACCCGCGGGCGCTTTGTTACTCCGCCAACTCGCGCCAAACGTCCCCGAGATTCAATGTCATCTTCACGCGGACCGCCCCCGGCGTCGGCGAATCGTAATCCACCTTGGACAATCTCGCCCGGCTCAGGCTCCGGGAGACCGCCGCCTCGATGCGGGGGTTTTGGCGGGCGGCATCGCCCAGCGTGAGCTTCGCCGTCAGCGGCAGTGCGTTTATGCGGCCGCGGAGATGTTCCAGCGCAACGGCCTCCGCCGCTCGCGCAGTGCGAAGCTTGGGGCTCGAGGCGGCAGTGGCGGACCCCTCGGCGTCGGCGATGTCATCGGCCCATGCCGGGGGCTCGAGGGGGATCGCCACTGCCGCGGCTCCGGCTTGGCCCGCGACCGCGACCGCGCGGCCCACGGGCGGCGCCATCCGGTCTTCCACCTGCTTGCGCATTTGGTCCCATTGCGCTTCGCTCCGCGGCGCGGGCACGTCGGATTGCCGCTCCAGGCCCGCGCGAAGTGTGGACCACAATTCGTCCGGGGCGGCGGCGAGCGTCAGCCGCACTTCCAGGTCATCGCGAAATTCAATCGATGTGATCGGCCGGCTCCCGAGCCACTTGCCGACCGCGTCGTTGATGGCCGGAGTCGCCAGCACATCTGCCATCTTTTTTCCATCGGCAAAATCAATCGGCCGCACGCTGTCGAGCACGCGCTCCGCCGCATTGCGGCGGGCGGCGTTGATTGCGGCACACCGGTCCTTATCGCCCACCGACCGCCACGCCACTTGCGAATCATCGGGCCGCAGGCGCTCCACCGCGGCACCGGCGGTGCTCGATCCGGTCGCGGGGAAAGTCCGGTCGTTCCAGCTCTTAAGCCGCTCCCGCAGAACGGCCAGGGAAACCGGCACGGCCTTGGGATGTTTGTCGGCGAGCTCAAGCAAAGCGCGGGCGACGTCCGCCCCGCGCACTTCCAGACGCACCTGGCAGGTCTGATCATCGAGCCAACGCGTGCCGCCGATCTGGTCGGCGGAATGCAGCACGGCGTCAAGCTGAGGTTGCCCGCCAGTGCGTTCGACGAGCGATTGAACGGTCAAATCCCCCGCCACCGGCATTGCCAGCACTTCCCGGCGAAGCCCCTCGTACGCGTCCGCTGTCGCGGCGGCCACCTGCGACCGGCGCGCGTCCTCCTGCCCCCGCGCGCCCGCGCAGAGCAGTACGACCGCGATCATGCCGATCACCAGGCGCATCGCCATCCCATGCATTGAATCAGTCCGCCATGCGATTTGCACACCCTTTCAGACAGTGTCAATAGTCATACGTTAGCAGACCGGGGGCTATTACGTCAGACCCATGTGGCGATTCTCCCGCTCGCCATTGATGGCGCTGTTTTTCGCTCAAAGATTATGGGACCCAGCGACGGCCGCATTGCCGCGTTCTCGCGTGGAATTTACCCCCGAATTGATTCCCACGGCGTGCGGCCCCGCTTAGCTACTGCTCCCGCCTTCCCAATTTTCTGCTTGATTTATTCCTGCATGGGAATATTATATTCGCCGTGCCCCGTGCCGCCACCACCGCCGACGTGTTCAACGCGATTGCCGAGCCCCGGCGGCGCGAGATCATCGACGTGCTGTCACGGGGGCGGGCGCGGGCCGTTGGGGATCTTGTCGAGACGCTGGGTCTCTCGCAGCCGGCAGTTTCCAAGCACCTGGCCGTGCTGCGGACGGTCGGCATCGTTTCGATGGACAAGGACGGGCAGCGTAGGCTTTACCGGCTTAACGCAAAAGAGCTGAAGCCCGTACACGACTGGGTGAAAAATTACGAGCGGTTCTGGACAGCCCACCTCGATAGCATCAAGGAGCGCGCCGAGCGCATCGCGAAGGAACGCGCGGCCCAGGGGAACAAACCAGACAAGGAGAAGTAGCCATGCACGCGAACGCGACAGACCAGGAAATTCAGACAATCCATATCGTCAAGGAGATCGACATTGCCGCCCCGATCGACATCGCCTTCGAGGCCGTGCTCGATCAGATGGGCCCCGGCGGGCAAATGCCCGACGGCACGCCGTATCCGAAGAAGCTCGAGGCGTGGCCGGGTGGGCGCTGGTACCGCGACCTCGGAAATGACGCCGGGCATCTATGGGGGCACGTGCAGGTCATCAAGCCGCCGACGCTGATCGAAATCTGCGGCCCCATGTTCATGTCTTATCCCGTCGCGTCTCACGTGCAGTACCGCCTCACCGCGCAGGGCGACGGCACGCGCCTTGTGCTCACCCACCGGGCTTTCGGGCAAATCTCCACTGAGCATCAGAAGGGCGTGGTGATGGGCTGGGGATACGGCGTCCAACAGATTCGCGAGATCGCGGAGAAATTGAAGGGCAAACGCTGAATCGTATTAGGGAACGTTTCCCAACCCATTGTGGCACGGGCGCCCCGCCCGTGTTAGCCGCTGGAGCGGCGGGTACATGGGCGAGGCCGCCCATGCCACAAAGGATTTCAAAACCAATTCTTGGCGGTCGATCCGCTTTAAGCGAGGATTCCCATGCAAATTAACCCCTATCTCACGTTTCCCGGAAATTGCGAAGCGGCATTCAAGTTCTATGCCCAGGTTCTTCACGGCGAGATCGCAATGATGATGACGCACAAGGGCACACCGGCGGAGGGACACGTGCCGTCAGCGTGGCTGGAAAAGATCATGCACGCCCGCCTCGTGGTCGGCGACAAAGTCCTGATGGGCTCCGACAGCCCGCCCGATCGCTTCGAAAAGCCGCAGGGCTTTTCCGTAACGCTCGGCATCGACGAGCCTGCTGAGGCGGAGCGCGTGTTCCACGCGCTGGCGGAGAAAGGGAGCGTGAAGATGCCGATCCAGGAGACTTTCTGGGCCGCCCGGTTCGGCATGCTCGTCGATCAGTTCGGGATCCCCTGGATGATTAACTGCGAGAAACCGCGCTAATTCCCCGTGCGAGGACGCCCCGCCAGTGTATCGCAACTAAATGGCAGTGTGTGATTGTGCTTTTGTGGTGCAGGCTTTCAGCCTGCATTTGCAGCCTCAAAGCCTGCACCACAATTTACAAATCATTCACGGTCATTTAGAGCGGCGACACGGGCGAGGCGTCCGAAGCACCAAGTGACGTGACGTTACTTTCCAGCGGGCGGTCGATCACCTCCAGCCCAACCACCTCGAGCTCGCGGCCGCTTATGACCCGGGCCGCCGGCGCGCCGCAACGGGAGCAGTTCATCTCTTGCAGAGATGTCGCCGGACGCTCCGCCGAGCATGCGTCGCAATAAATGATGATCGGCGTCTCCTCGATCACCAGCCGCGCGCCGGGCATCGGCGATTCCTCGCGCGCCATCTCAAATGCCGAGATGAGCGCCTCCTTCACCACGCCCGACAGCGGCCCGAGTCGTAGGCGGATGGCATCCACCTCGACGCCCAGGCGCTCGGCCTCCTCGGCCGCTACGTCCAACAAGCTGACGGCAATGGAAAGTTCGTGCATGGCTTTCGATACCGGGCGTCTGCCGCGGGGAATTATCTCCGGCACAAAAGCCGCCTCGGAAGACGGTTAGCCTAGCCCCAATCGATCTACTCTGTAAACCGGCAAAAGGTGGGGCCGTCACCTCCCCGCGTATTCGAGCTCGCGCCGCCGGCGCGAGAGCCGCTTGGCGAATACCACGTCCGCCACCGTGATGCCCAGCAGCAGCAGGGCGGCGGTGGCGTACCCGCTGGGCCGGCGGGTTTTCCGGGCGACCGCCGCGAACAACGCTCCGTCCAGCGCGTCGCCCGCAACCCGCGACCACACGCCGGGCGTCGGGTCGCGGTGGGTGAGGATGTCTGCGCCGTGCATCAACTCGCGCGCCCCCAGCACGCGCAGAATATTGGAGTGCTGGCCGCGGCCGATACCGAGCCACTGCTCGATTTTCTCGGGCATCGTCAGCTCGGCCAGGCCGATGCCGATGCTCGCGAACCCGAGCGCGCGGCCGCCGACCTTGTCTACGATGGTCGGGGCTTCCGATTTCGACCTAAGCATGGATTGCGATTTCGACCTAAACATAGAAAAGCGTGCCATGTCCGACCTCCCAAAACTGCTCCAACGGATACCGCACGCGGCTTAAGCCGCCGGGTCGAGCACGACTTTCACGCAGTCGTCCTTCTTCTCGCGGAAAATGTGGTAGCCGTACGGCGCCTGGCTGAGGGGGATGCGGTGCGTGACGACGAAGCTGGGGTCGATCCTGCCCTTGCGGACGAAGTCGAGCAGTTCAGGGACGAAGCGGTGAACGTGGGTCTGGCCGGTCTTGATGGTCAGGCCCTTGTTCATCAGTGCGCCCAGGGGAATCTTGTTGCCGAACCCGCCGTAAACGCCGGGGATGGAGAGCGTGCCGCCGGGCCGGCAGCATTCGATGGCCTGGCGGAGCACCGCGGGCCGATCGCTCTCAAGCATCAGGTTGGTCTCGACCTTGTCGTAGACGGTCTCCATGGGCGAGTGCCCGTGCGATTCGAGGCCGACGGCATCGATGCATACGTCCGGGCCGATGCCCGCGCTCAGATCCATCAGCCGCTCGTACACGTCCTCGGCGCGGTTGTCGATCGTGATCGCGCCGGCATCCGCGGCCATCTTCAGGCGGTAGCCCGCGGTCCTTCCATTGTCGATCGCGATCACCTTCCCCGCCCCCAGCAGCATCGCGCAGCGGATCGTAAACTGCCCGACCGGCCCGCAGCCCCAGACGGCCACCGTGTCGTCCGACTGGATGTTGCAGTGCCACGCGGCCATATACCCGGTCGGGTAGATGTCCGACAGAAATACGATCTGATGGTCGTGCAGATCGCCCGGCATTTTCTGGCAGTTCACGTCCGCGAGCGGGACGCGGAGGAACTCCGCCTGCCCGCCGGCGTACCCGCCGGTCAGGTGCGAGTAACCGAAAACGCCTGAGAGCGTCTGGCCGAACGCCTGCTCTGGAATGTAGGCCTTGACGTTCGTGTTGTCGCAGCAGCTAAAGAGTTGCCGGCGGCAGAAGAAGCATTCGCCGCACGCGATCGGGAACGGGACGATCACGCGGTCGCCGACCTTCAGCTTGTTCTTGTCCACGTCGGGGCCGACTTCCTCGACGATGCCCATCGGTTCGTGCCCGAGGATGTCGCCGGGCTTCATGAACGGGACGAACCCGTCCACGAGGTGCAGGTCGGAACCGCAGATGCAGGTTGACGTGAGCCGCACGATCGCATCGCGGCGGTTGAGGATCTTCGGATCGGGGACATTCTCGACTTTCACCTTATACGGTGCGCACCAGATTGCTGCTTTCATGATGTCTCACTCCTTCTTTCGTTATGGCGACGGAGAGTTTTGGAAATTCCGGGCAAGCTGCCGCGACGGCGCTCAACGGAAAAACGGCTTCCACTGCGATTCGGTGTACGGCTTGCCCTCGCCGGTGCAGGTGCCGTGCGGCTGGCCGATGATCGTAAGGATCTCGCCGATCTCCATCAGCCGCTTGAAATTGCGCAGGTCTTCGCGGATCACGCGCTTGGGGTTGTCGCCCATGAGCGACGCGAGCATGTGCCCGAGCTTGCCGCCAGGCGGCACGTAATCCATCTCCACATGCACCTCAGTCCCGCGGTCGCCCATCGCCTTCTGGAAGCGGATCTCGCCCATGGTGTCGATGTCGGAGCCCGGCAGCGAGCGCCAGGCGATCGCACGGTTGGGCTCGTCGCGGGTGATCTCGGCGTCCCATTCCATCCGCTTGCCGCCCATCGACTGCATCCGCGCGACCCAGTGCGATCGGGCGCCCTCCGTCGTGCGGACGGACTCGAGGTGCGTCATGATCTGCGGCAGGTTTTCGAAGTTGCGCCAAAAACCGTAGAGTTGTTCGGCCGGGCGCTGAATCAACATCGCCTGGGAGATGTGTACGCCGCGTTCCGCGGCCTGACCTCCCGCGCCCGGAGC
>JAQGHP010000588.1 GCA_028288775.1 Phycisphaerales bacterium
CCTTCATTTTCGTCAGCCTCGGCGAAACGCTCACCGAGCGCAGCGGCCGAATCAACCTGGGCCAGGAAGGCACGCTCGTCATGGGCGCGATGGCCGGGTTTGGCGTCTCCTATCTCACGGCGCAGCACATGCCCGGCGTAGCAAACGCGCTGGGGCCATGGTTCGGTGTGCTCTTCGCCGGGCTCGCGGCGGCGGTGCTGGGCATACTCCACGCCTGGCTCTGCTCGCAGCCGCGGGTGAACGATATCGCCGTCGGAATCGGCATCATGCTCTTTGGCACCGGCCTGGCCTTTTATCTGGGCAAGCCGCTCGTCGCCCCCGCCGCCCCGCAGCTTCCCGCGATCAACCTCGGCTGGTGGAGCCATTCCGAGCAGGTGCGAGCGGCGCTGAAGATCAACTGGTTGTTCTTCGTGGGCGTCGCCCTCGCCCCGACGATGCACTGGTGGTTCAAGAACACGCGATGGGGCCTCATCGTCCGCACCGTCGGCGAGAGCACCGATGCCGCCCGCGCCATGGGCTATTCCGTAAACAGCGTCCGCATGTTCGCCACTGCCGCGGGGGCGTTCCTCGCGGGCGTCGGCGGATCGTTCCTCTCCCTCTACTGGCCCGGCAGTTGGAACGAAGGACTCAACAGCGGCCAGGGCCTCATGGCCGTGGCGCTGGTCATCTTCGCACGCTGGAACCCGATCAACTGCCTCTTCGCCGCCCTTCTCTTCGGCGGCGCAAAGGCCCTGGGCCCGGCACTGCAATCCGTCGGCGTAAACCGCGGCCACTATTTGTTCGACGCCACGCCCTATGTGCTCACGCTCGTAATCATGATCGTGACCTGCTCCGCCAGCCGCAGCCTCGTCGGTGCGCCAGGCGAACTGGGGAAGGCGACAGCGTAGCTCCGGTCCCCTCTCCCTCCGAGGGAGAGGGTTAGGGTGAGGGTGGAGCGTTCAAATTATCGAGTGGCTTTCTTCGCAGAACGCCCGAGAAATGCTTCGCAAAAAGTGACGTTCACGTAAACCGAGCGGTTCACCCTCACTTCGGCCCTCTCCCTGGGAGGGAGAGGGAGTAAAAAAATGCCAGAGAAATACATCAAATCCGACCCCTACCCCTGGCCCTACAATGGCGACCTGCGCCCGCAGAACACCGCGCTCATCGTCATCGACATGCAGACGGATTTCTGCGGCAAGGGCGGATACATCGAGCTCCTCGGCTACGACATCTCCCTCACGCGCGTCTGCATCGAGCCGATCAACAATGTTTTGGCCGCGATGCGGGAAGCCGGGTTCCACATCCTTCACACCCGCGAAGGCCACCGTCCCGATCTCGCTGATCTTCCCGCCAACAAGCGTTGGCGCTCGCGAAAATTCAGCACCATCGCCGGCATTGGTGATGCCGGGCCTTGCGGCCGCGTGCTCGTCCGCGGCGAGCCTGGCTGGGACATCATCCCCGAGCTCTACCCCAAGCCGGGCGAAACCATCATCGACAAGCCCGGTAAAGGCTCCTTCTGCGCCACCGATCTTGATCTCATTTTGCGCCAGAAGGGAATCGCCAACATCGTCCTCACCGGCATCACGACGGACGTGTGCGTCCACACCACCATGCGCGAGGCGAACGACCGCGGCTACGAGTGCGTACTGCTCGAAGATTGCTGTGCCGCGACCGCCCGCGCCAACCACGATGCCGCGGTGAACATGGTGAAAATGCAGAACGGCGTCTTCGGCGCGGTGTCCAACTCCAGGGATTTCATCAAGGGAATCGCATGACCGTCGTAGCAGATATTGCCCCTTCGCTCCCCGTCGCCCAGGCACCGGGATTGTCGGCCCTGGGCATCACCAAAAAATTCGGCTCGCTCGTCGCGCTCGACGACGTGTCGATGACCGTCCGCCCCGGCACCATGCACGCCCTGCTGGGCGGCAACGGCGCGGGCAAGAGCACGCTCGTCAAGTGCATCATGGGTTACTACCTGCCCGACACGGGGCAAATATCACTCGGCAACCAGCCCGTGATCATCCGCAACCCGCGCGAAGCGCTGCGCCTGGGCATCGGAATGGTCTACCAGCATTTCACGCTGGTCCCCAACATGACGGTCGCCGAGAACCTCGTTCTCTCCCGAGGAACCGTGCCCGCGATCATCGACTGGAAAAAAGAATACGAAGATCTCCGCGCGTTCATGCGCACCACGCCCTTCTTTATCCCCATCGGCGCGAAGGTTTCGTCGCTGGCCGCCGGGCAGAAGCAGAAGCTGGAGATCTGCAAGCAGCTCTACCTGAAAAACAAGGTGCTGTTCCTTGACGAGCCGACGAGCGTGCTTACCCCCGCGGAGGCGGACGAGCTGTTGTCCATGCTCAAGGAGCGCACTCGGGCCGGCGACCTCACCGTCCTGATGATCACGCACAAGTTCCGCGAGGTGATGAAATTCGCGGACGACGTCACGGTCCTGCGCACCGGCAAGTTCGCCGGCAAGGGCATGGTGAAGGATCTGACCCCCACCGACATGTCCGCGATGATGATCGGCTCGGAGACCACCCGCACGGCCGCCCGCGACAACAAGCCCCGCGGGGAGCCCCTGCTCCAGCTCTACGGCCTGCACGCGCTCGACGACATCGGCCTCAAGGCGGTCGAAGACCTCAACCTCCACGTCCACGCGGGCGAGATCGTCGGCATCGCCGGCGTATCCGGAAACGGGCAGAGCAAGCTTGTGGAAGTGTTGGCCGGCCAGCGCCCGCCCGAATCAGGCGGCATCAAAGTCCATGGCGAGCCCTATCACGCCACTCGCGCAGAGATTCGAAAACACAAGGTCAACTGCCTCCCCGAAGAGCCTTTGAAGAACACCTGCGTGGGCGGAATGAGCGTCGCCCAGAACATGGTCCTGCGCAACTTCGACGCCCACCCGCATTCGATCATGGGATTCTTTCTGAACAAACCCTCCATCCGCAGGGCTGCGCAGGATTTGATTTACCGCTACCGCGTGAAGACGCCCACGCCGGAAACGCCCATCCGCAACCTCTCGGGCGGCAACGTGCAGCGGGCCGTCCTCGCCCGCGAGTTGTCGGACAAGGTGGAAGTGCTGATCGCGGCCAACCCGTGCTTCGGCCTCGATTTTGCCGCGGCGGCGGAAATTCGCGCACAGATCATGGAAGCCCGCAACCGCGGGGCGGCGGTGCTGCTCGTCAGCGAAGACCTCGACGAAGTCTTCGAGCTTTCGGACCGCATCGTCGTCATGTTCCACGGGAAATTCGTCTACGAGACCCCCGCCGCCGAAGCCGATATATTCGTCATCGGCCGCCACATGGCCGGCCACGGCGACCCCGTACACGAGGCCGAGGCCCCAGCCGCCGCGCCGGTGCCTGCGTGAGTTGCCACAAGCTTACGAGTGAAGGCGGTCGCTTGCTGCCCCGCTAGCACGGACAAAGTCCGGGCGAGTTCGACCGTTTAGCCGCCTCGCTTGCGAGGCGCGTTTCGCGACAGCGAAAGGAAAACGTCCCGCAAGCGGGACGGCTATAGAGCGTCAGAAAAGTCGTGTCAGTAAAACCGCACATTCTGGACAATAGCGCCCATGGAAATGCCATGGAAGGCGCAGCCACCGGCGCACGTCCGTCTCCTTGCAGTGGAGATGGTGGAG
>JAQGHP010000645.1 GCA_028288775.1 Phycisphaerales bacterium
AAGGTATCAGGACACGGGAAAGTTCATGACGACGATATTCAACTTTCACTTTGCAATTTGCAATCGCCACCGCCCGGACTGCAAATTGCGGGCGGCAGTGGTCGGCGTGATCGCCTCGTTGTTAGACGCACGGATCCGGGGGTGCCGCGACCTCGGCGGGCATTGCCTGGGCCGGCCCATTTCCCATTGCGCGCCGAATTGGGGCAATTCATGGGCAATTGGGGCAAAAAAAGGGGCAATTTAGCGCAATGTTGCCTAGAATTTGGCTGGCAAATCGATCCGAGAAGGGATCGCAGGTGAATTGCCGTAAATCATTTACAGATAGATTTTTGCGCACGAAAATGCAACCCGCCGTCCGGTGGCCCATTGCCCATCATTGCCCATGATTGCCCCGATTTTGCCCTCTTGCAGAAATGGGCAACGGCGCTTCACCGCCAAGCACCGAGAATGGGCGGGTTTGAGAAGCCCGCCGGGTGCCACAGGTCGCGGTACTCCGAGACCTGTGCTGTTGCGTCGCCCCAAAGCACAGGTCTCGGGATACCGCGAGCCGTGGCACCCGACACCCCGCGCGTCCCGGCGGCTCCGCGGTGAAAAAGCGTATTCAGCCGCCCATTCCCCCCGGCACCGTCGGCTCCGCCACCTGCACCTCCGACTCGCCGAGCGCAAACCGCAGCCCGCGGCTGCTGCGCCCCTGGATGAGCAGCAGGATGATCAACGCCAGCACCGGAAACCCGACGAACCGCGCCCATTTCAAGATCGCCACGCCCAGCGGTGCGTTCTCAAACTTGTAATCGTGGCTCAGTTCGGGCCACGTATACAACACGCCGGGGATGCGGATGTCCGTCGATTCGTACGGCGGGGCGGTCATGCCGGGCGTTGCCGTCATCGACGGCGCGCCCGTAATGAACTGGCTGTTGAGCAGCGCCTGCCACGGGAACAGCAGCACCATCAGCAGCACGGACCAGCAGAACGCGGACGTCACATGGGACACGCCAACGAGCCTCCCCACCAGCATGATGGTGATGATCAGCAGCAGCACGATGGAGAGCACGATCGGAAGCACGACGCCGCCGTAATTGGTGAGGGCGATGACGTATTCAAAGGCCGGCGACGCCAGCCGCGACGAGCCGCCGGCCGGATGCTCGACCAGGGTCACATCCGTTGAGCTTCGCGTGGTGGCGTCGGCGGAGGCGCTGCTCGTCGCGTCCGCGTGGAGGTGAATGGAATGCACGTACCGCGCCACGAAGAACATCGTGATTTGAATCAGCAGGATCAGCGCGAGAAAGAGAAAAAGGGCATTCTTCGCCCGCCGGGCGACCAGCATCGCATCCGCGTAATCGGCCGCGACGGCCTGGGTCATGGTAGTCCGAGTCATCGATCGCTCCTTCGTTCAACCGCTCCCCCGAGGCTCCCTGCCCCGGCGGCGCTTCCAACGTACCTATCGCAAATTTCCGTCCCACGCAACGCCAAGACCCCGCAGCGTCAGGTCCGCAGAGCCCGCCGGGATGAAAATGTGGGAAGGCTCACCGCGAAGACGCACAGGGGCGGGAGCGTGCCTCGCTCGCGGAGCCGAATGCTTCAAACCCACCTCCTCGTCAAGAAGAGGATGATCTAAACCGCCAAGGCGCCAAGACGCCAAGGAAGAGGGATCGTTTCCGTGTTGCGAATCTCCTTCTTCCCTTGGCGTCTTGGCGCCTTGGCGGTTCAACTTTTCTTCCCAACGGCTCGAACGGATCCAATTCTGGTCAGTCTCCGCGTCTCCCCTGCGAGCTATGCCCTTATTTCCTCGCGCCGTCGCAGTCCTCTCGATTGTATTGGGCAAGCGCGGGCCGGGGAGATACACTCTGGACGCTCAATACTGTCGGAGCGACCCATGACCAACACCGCCGACACTTCCACCATCCCCTACGCCAGCCCCATGCCCCGAAGCGCGTCGCGCGTATGGGCCGGTGTGTTCATCGCCTTCGCGGGGCTCTGTCTGATCGTCCTCGGCGGATGCTTCCTCATCGGCGTGCTGCTCCTGGTCCACCCCCAACTCGCCTTCAACGGAACCTCCCCCGCCCCCGCAACCGTCGGCGGTTTCGCTCTCATGGCGGTCCTCTACCTCCTCGCGTTCTGCTGTTTCGCCGGCGCAGTTGCCGTTCTCATTGCGGGGCTAAAGACCTTATTCGCGATAGTGAGGTGAGTGTCCGTTGTCAGTTGTCAGTTGTCAGTGGTAGTTGCCAGGCCGTGCCAAATGATGACGCCTTCCGTTTCTTCGCAACTGACAACGAACAACTGACAACGGACCAACTCCAACTATAATGAATCCATGACCGTTTCCTGGGACACCTTCGAGCGTTACCGGCAAAAAGGCCTCGACGCCCGTCGGGCGGGGCAGTGGGATTCGGCGCGGGTGTATCTGCTCGAGGCGGCGCGGGCGATGGTGGAGCTGAGCAAGTCCGCCGCCGGCGAGGAGCTGCGCGAAGGGCGTCGGCAGATGGCGGCCCGCCTGCTGGAACTCGCCAAGGATTGCGAGAACGCCACCCGCGAAAACCGCCGAGCGCCCGCCGCCCGCCGGTCCGGCTCGGGCAACGGCGGATCCTCCAACTCGCCCGCCTCCGAATCCGAAGGCGAGCAATCCGCCCAGCAATGGATCGTCAGGGAAAAACCGTCCCTCCGTTTCGATGACGTCGCCGGCCTGGAAGACGTGAAGGAAGACATCCGCCTGAAGATGATCTACCCCTTCGAGCACGCCGACCTCGCCGAAAAGTTCGGCATCCGGCCCGGCGGGGGGGTTCTCATGTACGGCCCGCCCGGCACCGGCAAAACCATGCTCGCCAAGGCCACCGCCGGGGAAATCGAAGCCACCTTCTTCCGCATCTCCCCCGCGGACGTGCTGAGCAAATGGGTCGGCGAAGCCGAGCAGAACATCAAGAAGCTCTTCGACGCCGCGGCGAACGAGCCGCGGAGCATCATCTTCATCGACGAGATCGAGGCCCTCGTCCCCGCCCGGCGCGACGAGGGCTCGAGCGTGATGCAGCGCGTCGTCCCACAGATTTTGCAGGGCGTGGAAGGCTTCGACAAAAAGGCCGGCCGCCCGATTTTGCTGATGGGCGCAACCAACGTCCCCTGGCAACTAGACCCCGCCATGCTCCGCCCCGGCCGCTTCGACGAGAAGGTCTACATCCCCCTCCCCGACCTGCCCGCGCGGAGAAAGATGCTGGAAATCTACCTCTCCAAGCGCCCCCTCGCCGACCACCTCGACCTCGACGCCTTCGCCGAAAAGTTGGAAGGCTACAGCGGCGCCGACATCAAATACCTCTGCGACCGCAGCGCCACCGTCCCCTTCCTGCAAAGCGTCGCGACCGGCGAGGAAGGCGAAATCACCAGCCAAATCCTCGCGGACGTCCTCAACGACACGCAACGATCGGTAACGCCCGAAATGCTCAAGCGCTTCGCCGAATGGGGCAAAGCCGCCGCGACGGCGTGAACCGCCGCTTCCGAGGCGAGTTGGCACATTTTTACATAATTAACTGGCCGCGGCGTCCATTTCTTATGTAATATTAGGGCGGACATGGCGAAAGGTGACTTTCGATGGAACGGGTGGAACGTGGACCATCTGGCAAAACATGGCGTCGGGCCGACGGAAGCAGAACACGTCGTTCGGTTCTGCAGACGACCGTACCCCCGCCCACACAAAAAGGGTACATGGCTCGTCATCGGAAGAGGCAATAGTAATCGTCGTCTGCAAGTCATCTACACGTTGGATTCCGACGGAACCTATTTCGTCATTCACGCAATGCCGATTTGAAGTGAAAAAGATGCGAAACATGCCGACCAAATCATCAGCGGGCATCAAGCGCCGGGCTGTCGGAGGGGGGAATCGCCTGCCTGAATTCAAGACCGGCGAAGAGTTTGACACGCTCAGCCCAGCCGAAAAGGAGGCCGTTTGGAATTATTACGATCGGCCCATTCCGCTTTCCGAGACGCGCGATCCAAACGCAAGAGAGCGCGCGATAATCAAAGAACAGAAAGCGGCAACCCGACGGAAGCTGGGAAGGCCGCGGGTCGGGAAGGGGGTAAAGGTGATCTCCCTGAGCGTCGAGCGTGAACTTCTCAAACGTGCCGATGCGCTTGCCCGGAAACGGAAAATCACCCGCGCAAAGCTGGTTGCGGAAGGGCTGTCGTTGCTGCTTAAAGCGTCATAGTGACCACGAATACGACGGGAATCTGCCCGGCCCGATGGAGCGCGCAAACTCAGCGAGCTTGTCCCGCCCCGTAACTCATGTACGTCATCCTTTCTTCGAGAAAAAAATCAATCCGCCTTTATGCCGCCGACGTAACCGCCCCCTCGCCGTCCGCGGCCCCGGGGTGAATCGTCTGCACGAGATCAATCCCCCGCGCTACCGCGAATTCCAGATCGGGGCACAGATTCTCCATGTCCATCGAGCGGCCGATGCCCTGCTCCATCAGCTTGCGGTACTGCCCAGGCGTGATTCCGGAAAGAATCAGCTTCCGGCCCTGCGTATGCAGCTTGTCCAGCGCCGATTCCAAGTCGAGGATCGAATTGCTCGTGAAGCGCGTCAGCGGACTCAGCGCCAGGATGATCACGCGCCAGCGCGCGGGAAGCTTCTCCGCCCACTGCATGAAGTCCGGCGCTTTGTGCCACGTGTGATCACGCCGGCATGACACCCGCCAGATCCCCAGCTCCGGCGGGAGCAATGACTTCATGATCCCCAGCAGCTTCAATTCCGAGTCGGCCAGCAGGTCCAGCTCCCGCACGTCCGCGATGGGCGTGCGCCAGTCGACATAGACGATCCAGCAAAGGAACGATACGGGCAGGAGCAGCGAAAAGCCCGGGTACTTATCAAAAATGAATGTGCCCGCCGCCGCCCCGAAGAGGAATGACCCGATGATGCTCGCCAGCAGCATCACGCGCTGGAAGCTGGGATGGCGGTGGGAGACTTTCAGCACGCGCCCCGCCCGCGACCAGCGCCGGCCGCGGGCGAGGTCGCGGTACCACATCAGGTACTGCACCGCTTCGATGCCCAGGTCGGTGGTCACGCCTGTGAGGTGGGTGGTCCGGATGACCGCGCCGGAGATTTTGGTGATCGTGGCGTTCTGCAAGCCCATCGCGAATGCCGCGAGGCCGCCGAGGTAATAGAGCAGGGAGGTGTCCGCCGGGTCCACGGTCGGATGCAGGTGTATGGCCAGGGCCAGCAGCAATAGAAGGCCCGCCTCGACGGCCATAGCCGGAATATATTTCGAAGCCACGCCGCGTCGGCGGGCGATTTCAGTGATGACCGCGGAGCAGACCGCGCCAGAGAAAAACGCCAGGAACATGAAGCCCATAAACAGCGCTTCGCCGCGGTTCCCTTGGGCGATGAAGCGTGCGAGGTGGGTGACGTTCCCCGTGACGTGCGAAGCGACCGCGCCGCAGACCATAAAGGCCACGACGTTGACGTACCCGCCGACCCACGACAGCGAGATCGCCAGCCGCGACTTTTGTCGGAACGAATACGCCCCAGCTGAAAGCATAAGCAGACTTCCCGCGGCGGTCCGGTAATCACGTATTATATTCTGCAGGATGACGCCACAGCGCGCGGCCGGATATTCAGGAGTATCGACGCAATGGCCCAGGCCCTTGTATAGGTATCTCCCCTATTTTGAAAGGCCGCCCGTGGCCACGGCACTCCGTGTGGTGGCATGGGCATCCTGCCCATGGTCACGGTACGCCGTGACGTTCGGGCGGTACTCCGGTCGAAGACAGCCCGAGCGCAGCGACCTCTTCGAGGTAGATGGGAAACCGCGATGCGGATAACCGCGAAGCCGCGACGGACGCGAAGAAGAGAAGAAAGACGTTGTCGCCACAGATGGACACAGATGAGCACGGATAAGTCGAGGAGCAAGCTCCACCGTGACACGGGCGTCCCGCCCGTGCTGGATGCGTGGGAATTGAGAAAGCGTTTCGTAGAGGAATTCCCAGCAAACTTCCAGCGCATCGAGCATGGGCGGGACGCCCATGTCACAAGAGACGCTTCCCATCCGTGTTCATCTGAGTTCATCTGTGGCGACAACTCTCGCGCATTCCTTCGCGGCTTCGCGATTACTCCGCTCAATGCGGCGGAGTACCACCATCACGGGCGGGCCGCCCGTGCCACGGAATGTTGCCGCAGTCGTCCTGCACCCACGAAACGAGGAGCTGAAAATGGTCCGTCCCTTCCAAAGCCGCCTGACCTTCTCACTGACGCTCATCGCCCTCGCATCGGGCACGCTGCCAGCGCCCGGCCGCGGCGACACCACCCTCTACGTCGCCCCCGACGGTAACGACGCCTGGACCGGCAGCCTTCCCGCGCCCAACGCGCAGCGCACCGATGGCCCGCTCGCCACACCCGTGCATGCACGCGACGCCGCACGCGCCGCTCGCGCCAAGGACCCCGCGCATCCCGTCACTATTTCCCTCCGCGGCGGCACCTACTTCCTCGACGAACCCCTCGCCCTGGGTCCCCAGGATTCCGGCTCGGCGCAGGCGCAAATTGTCTGGTCGGCGTTCCCCAACGAGTCGCCGGTGCTCAGCGCCGGCCGGCCGATCTCCGGCTGGCAGAAGGTGCAGGTCAACGGCCACGAGACGTGGGCCGCCAAGCTCCCGCCGGTCTTGCAGAACGCGCCGCCTTTTCGCGAGTTGTGGGTGAACGGCGCACGAGCCCGCCGCGCACGCTGGCCCAAGCACGGTACGCTTGCGGTTGCCACGACGCCCGCCGCGAAAAATCATGATGAATGGCGGCAGAAGGCTTCGGAATTCCCCTTCAACCCGAACGACCTCAAAGCCTGGCCCTCCGTTGTCGATGCCGATGCGATCCTCACGAGCAAATGGGTCGAGGCCCGTCTGCCCGTCGCCGCCGTCGATGAGCAGAGCCACCACGTCCGGTCCAATCTTCAGGCCGGCTTCCGCCCCGAGACCGGCGACCGTTACTACCTCGAAAACGTGAAGGAAGCGCTCGAAGAGCCCGGCGAATGGTATCTCGACCCGCGCGAAGAAATGCTTTACCTCATTCCGCCGCCCGGCGTGGCGATGGGCGACGTGCAGGTCATCGCGCCGCTGCTCCCGCAGGTTGTGCGCCTCGCCGGCGACCCCGCCAACGGGCATTTCCTCGAATACGTCGCCTTCCAGAACATCGGCTTTTCACACAGCGAATGGTACTACGACCGTCCCGCCCCCAATGAAAAGCCCGAGCCCGGGCGCACCGACTTCAATCAGGCCGCCATCGGCGTCGCCGGGGCGGTCTGGGGCGAGGGCGTACGCTCCTGCACCTTCTCCCATTGCACCATCACCCACGTGGGCAACTACGGCATTCAGCTCGCCCGCGGCTGCCAGCGCAACCGCGTCGTCCACTGCACCATCACCGACCTGGGCGCCGGCGGTGTGAAGATCGGCGAGCCCGTAATCCGCGACAACGAAAACGACCAGGCCTTCGGCAACGAAGTCTCCGACTGCCGCATCACCGACGGCGGCAACGTCTTCGCCAGCGCCG
>JAQGHP010000662.1 GCA_028288775.1 Phycisphaerales bacterium
TTGTGTGCCTCGCAATTACGTTGCTTTTCCTTGTGTTAGGAACATGGAGCTTCTGGAGACTGTTCGAGTTGCGGGTCAATGGATCGGATTCGACTTACTCGCTCACTTTTTATGGCGGACGCTTTTACGTCCTGCGGCTTAACGATTTTAAGCTGATGAATTCCTGGAGCTACAGCACTCTCGCCCTTACCAAAGATCTTTCCCCTGGTCCGGCTGACGCTCCGCAGATAAGCGTTATGGGTGTGCGCTGGTCCTATCGCGTGCCGACGATCCCGTCGATCATTACTCTTACGTTTCTGGGTATCCCGTTTCCCTATCTCGCGGTCGTCTTTGGAGTGATGACGATTATGCTCCGGCGACGAATCCGAAAAATCCCACACGGGCACGGTTTCACCGTACAGCCGCATGGCGACGTCGGCGCTTAAAGCTTCCGTACAAAGACCGTGCCTTATGCTCTAGCCAAAATCCCGATGAGGCGGCGTGCGTTCGAGTCATCGCATATCTGCGCCGGGTATGATGGCACGACCCGTGGTCACCCCACTTTCCATCCCGACGCCCGCGGACCTTCTCGTGAAACAGGGTTGGACGCTCGCCGCCTACCTGATGCTTTGCGCGGTGCTTCTCACGATCCTCTGGCTCGTCCGCCGGCGCGGACTGAACCGCTCTGCCGATCCGGTCTGCGCCAACTGCGGGTACATCGCAAGCAATCTGCCCGGCCCCATGTGCCCCGAGTGCGGCGGCAACCTCGCCGCCGCGGGTATTGTCTACCCAGGCTGGACGCGCTCCACCGAAATCTTCACGCACATCGTCCAGTGGACGATCCTTCTGCCGATCGCGGCGTTTTGCATCACGCCGCTGGCCTGGAATTTCGTGCGGCTGCGCGAGGCTTCGCAGTCGGTCTGGCTAATCAGCAGGCACGAGTCCTGCTCGGCGGGAATTAACGCCCGCGGCAAAGGATATCGCTCACCCCTAGCCGCCGACGTTGTGAACGTCGAAATGCAACGATCCCTCGGTATTTCGCCGTTCGCGATAAATTTCAGTGTCAACCCCCGAACAATGGAATATCGCGCCACGAGCTTCTCGCCAGCCTACAAAGGACCCCGAAGCGGTCGATTAGACCAGGCGGCAATGCTAGCGCTGATGTGTGCCACCCCTTCTGACCCACGTGCTGAAGAAATCAGTGGAGAGGCCGCGGCCCTGTTCGAGCAGATTCATGCCGCGGCTGCACAGGTCCGGTGGGAGCCCAAGCCCCTTTATTTCGAGGTCTTCAATCGAAGCGGGTCCGAAGGCGACGCCCCACACGACCCGCAATTCCTCAACTTCGCCGCGGGGTTTTGTGCGTCCGTCTGGGCCGTTGGGGTCGTTCTCATCCTCCGGCGTCGCCGCCAGCCCAATAACGCCGCGTTCCGCCCCGCGCCCGATACGGTACTCGCGCGCTGGCGTCACTCGCGGCAGCGGGATCAGGAGCATTCCTGATACTGTGTGCGGGCAACTTCCAGGATCGCCGCGGTTCTCTTGGAACCGCTTAAGCATATTCGCGCTGCTATTTTTTATCGTCGTTCTGCGGCGGACGCGAAACATTTGCCCTACTTTTTCCCCTGATACACCCTTACATAATCCACATACATATCCGCGACGCCGTCGTACCGGGACAAGTCCACCGGCCATCCGCCGCCGGTGGCGAGGTTAATCATGAAGAACAGCGGCTGCTTCTTTGAGACTTCCAGAGTTTGGTGGCGGCCGACTTCGATGTTGTCGCAGTAGTAGATCGTTTCGGTTTCTGTAACGAGGCAGCCGTAGGTGTGGAAGGTTTCGTACCAAGTCGAAGGGATGCCGGCTTTCTTCATGGAGGTGGGGTTGTGTAATTCCTTGTAGGCCCTGGTCTCGGCGGCCTTGCCGGCATCGCCCTGGTTCCAGGCGTGGGGAGTCACCTGGTACAGATCATTGGAATTGGGCTCGTGGGGGCCTTCGCCGCCGTAGGCTTCGATGATGTCGAGTTCGTCAACGGCGACCTGCTTTTCGGACTTGGTCTTGCGCTCGGTGGGGTAGTCGGTCATGAGCCAGAAGGCGGGCCAGGTGCCTATGGCATTGGGAGCGAGAAAGCGGCATTCGAAGTAGCAGGGAATGGAGGCTTTGATGCCCTGGCCGTCGTTGCGAAGAGAGGAGATCAGGCCGGAGCTTTTCTTCTTCGCGTCGGCGCGAATGCGCAGGTAGGTGTCGGTTTGTGAGAAGGGATTGTTGCGCTCATCGTGGCCGGTGAAGGGGATGGTGCTGAAGTCGCCGCCGAGGGGTTTGTGGTCGAAGTATTTGGCCTTGGCGTCGTTGCTGGAGATGGAGAGGGGGCCGTCGAAGTCGTCGGCGAAGAGGAGTTCCATGTCCTTCGCGGCGGGGGGCGGGGCTTTGGGGATGCCTTCGTTCCAGGTTACGCCGCCCTGGTTGTAGAGTTGGAGGTAGCAGTTGTCCTTGCTCGCGCCGTTGTCGGCCGACAGGCGTACGGTGATCGGGCCGTGGGGGTATTGGTCGGCGGGGAAGGTGAAGGAGCCGCTGCCCGCGGGGTCGATGGGGACGGTGGCTACGGTGGAATCAGCGCCCGCGCCGTCGCCTTGTTTCCAGCACTTTGCCGTGACGCTTTTGAAACCCGCCGCGGCGAGGGTGATGCGGGTATCGCCCTTGATGTCGGAGCAGTAGGCGGGTGAGATGACGGAGATTTGCCGTGCGAGAGTTTCGTCCGCGCTCTTGTCGGAATCGACGCTGATGTCGTCGAAATAGAGGCTGCTTTCGATGGGCGTTTTCCCGGCGTTGCCGATCTCGAAGGTGATGCCGGTGATCGGGTAATCGATTCTGCCGTTCTTGTCGCCGCCCCAGGTTTCGTGGGAGGCGTCGAGGTTCATGACGATTTCCTTCCAGCCTTTGAAATCGATCGTCATGGCCGTGGGGTCTTTGTATTTGTGAACTTCGCCGGTTGCGTCGAGAACGTAGACGGCACAGTTACAGCCCGCGCCGTCGCCATAGATCCAGTAATGGAGTTTGTGGATGGGCGATACGATTTTGACCGTGTTCGGCACGCCCAGGTATTGGCCGCCGCCGGTGAAATGGTAGCGCAGCTCGGCGCAATGCTTTCCATCGTGCGGGTGGTCGGCGGAGAGACGCACCGATGCGTTGTCGTTGGGGATTCCGACGACCCACACGGTCGGCAGGGACGAAACCTTCTCAAAGTCCTGCACCGGCACGGCGGCCGCCCCCCACGCCCGCGCGATGCAACTCGATAAGACACAAAGCAGGACCAAAGCGTGCTTCATCCCGTGTTCCTCCGCGATTAAACCACGATCCGCTCGAACCGCACCGAGCAACCCCGAATATCGCGAAGTGTGCGTTGATCTCAAGGTGT
>JAQGHP010000061.1 GCA_028288775.1 Phycisphaerales bacterium
CCGACGATCAGGCCGGTCACCAGCAGCAGCTTGCCGCAGTTGTCGATGTGGCGGATGGTGATGAAGTCCTGCAGCCCGAACGCCCAGCGCATCGGGATGGCCAGCGTGAGGACCATCGCGAAACCCGAAAAGATTGCGCCTGCGACAAAGTAGGGGGGGAAGATCGTGGTGTGCCAGCCGGGCACGATCGCCGCGGCGAAGTCCATACCCACGATGCTGTGTACCGACACCACCAGCGGCGCGGCCAGCCCGCCCAGCAGCAGGTAGGCGGTTTGGTAGCGCCGCCAGTGCCGCGCCGACCCGCGCCACCCCAGCGCGAAGATTCCGTAGATCATCCGGACGTACCGGTTTTCCGCCCGGTCGCGCAGCGTCGCCAGATCCGGCACCAGCCCGACGTACCAGAACAAGAGCGACACGGTGAAGTACGTGCTGACCGCGAACACGTCCCACACCAGCGGGCTGCGGAACTGCGGCCAAAGCTGCATGGGATTGGGGTAGGGGAACAAGTAGTAGAACCGCCAGATGCGCCCCAGATGCAGCAGCGGGAACATGCCCGCGCACATCACCGCGAATAACGTCATGGCCTCGGCGAAGCGGTTGATGCTCGTGCGCCAGTGCTGGCGCATGAGCAGCAGCATCGCGGAAATGAATGTCCCCGCGTGGCCGATCCCGATCCACCAGACGAAGTTCACGATGGCAAACCCCCACGCCACGGGGATGTTCACGCCCCAGATTCCAATGCCCCTGGCGACGAGGTACACGACCGCGATGGTGAAGAGCCCCAGCAGGCTCAGGGCGATCAGGAGGCCCACCCACCACGCCATCCCCGGCGGGCGCCGCAGCACGACGTCACTGATGCGGTCGGTGACGGAAGCGAACGTCTGCACCGGCTCGATCACCGGGTATTCGTCGCGCTCGACTTCTTCCAGAGGCACGGTGGTCATTGGGGGCCACCCGCTTTCGCGTCCGACAGGAGCCGGGGGTTGGGATTGCGCAGCCGGACTTCGTAGGTCGTGCGCGGCCGGGTATTCAGGTCGGTCAGCAGGGAGTAATCCAGCTCATCGGCCCTGCGCCGGCTGATGCGGCTGTCGGGGGTGTTCTTGTCGCCGAAGACGATCGCCTCGGTCGGGCAGGCCTGCTGGCAGGCGGTTTCGAGCTGCGCGAGCATCTGCCGCTGCTGCGCGTCTTTCATTTCCCGAAGGCGCTGCGCTTCCTCCGGGCCGGCGGCCTTGGCGATGCGCTCGTCGAGGCGCACGGCCATTTTTTCGACTTCCATCCGCGTGTTGTTGAGGCGCTGCACGCAGTAGGTGCTTTTCTCCATCACGCCGCGGCTGCGGACGGTGACGTCGGGGTTGTACTGGAGTTTGCGGGTGGCTGTTTCGTAGTCGGCGTAAAGGAAGAAATTGAATCGCCGGACTTTATAGGGGCAGTTGTTCGAGCAGTACCGCGTGCCGACGCAGCGGTTGTAAGTCATTTCGTTGATCCCCTCGACGCTATGCGTGGTCGCGCCGACGGGGCAGACGTACTCGCACGGCGCATTTTCACAATGCATGCAGGGGACGGGCTGATGCACGACGAGCGGGTCTGCGAGGGGGTCGGCCCCGGCGTCGCCGCCGGGCTGGGCGCCGAAGTAATCGTCGATGCGGATCCAGTGCATCTCGCGCTGGCGGGCGACCTCTTCCTTGCCGACCACGGGGATGTTGTTCTCGGCCTGACAGGCGACGACGCACGCGTTGCACCCGATGCACGCGGTCTGGTCGATGCTCATCGCCCACTGGTAGCCCTTGGAGTAATCCCACGCGCCGGGCGTTTTGCCTTCGGGGTAAAGGGAAAGCGATATCTTGCGGCCGGCGAAACGGGCGTCGAGGCCCTTCTCCTGAAGCTCGGTCTCGCCGCCCAGACGGGCGGTGAAATCGGGTTCTTCCCTGAATTCCTGGAGGTTGCCGACGCGGACGAGGCGGCGATTGGTGACCTCGGCTTCGTAGTCGTCCGTGCTGGGGTTCTCGATCGCGCGCGGCTTGAGGATCCCGGTCTCGGATGAGACGTCGAGGCCGGGAAGCGTCGCCATCGCATGGTGCGAGCGGGTGAGGACCAGTTGCTTCTGCTCGCCCGTCCGGGCGACTTCGGCGCCGACGAGCAGGCCCGCCGAGCGCGGTTCCCAAAGCACGTAGGCGTTATACCCGCGCGTGATGCCATTCTCATTGGCGACATGGCCCGCGCGCAATCGCCCGTAACCGAGCGTGAGCGAGAGCGTCTTTTCCGGAACGCCCGGGACGATCAGGACCGGCACTTCGAGCGTGCGGCCGCCCCAGGTGATTTTCACCACGTCGCCCGTGTTGATCACGCCCAGTTCTTCCGCCGAGCGCGGGCTGATGTACGCCGCGTTATCCCAAACCAATTTGCTGAAAAACTTGGGCAGTTCCTGGAGCCACGGATTGTTGGCGAAGCGGCCGTCCCAAATAGTCGGGTCGGGGCGGATCACCAATTCCCACGGCCCCGAACCGCCCGAGGCGATCGCTTCAGGTGGCGATGCAGCGCCCGATCCCGCGGGCGCGCTGGTCGGAGCCGTGGCCGGCCCTGCCTGGGCGGAGCCGCCCGCGGCGGCGCGCGGTTTGATCGCGCTGTCGTCGATCACGCCTTTGCGCAGGACCAGTTGCCACCATTCGTCGAAGTCGCGGGCCGAGCGCTGGTCGCGGGCGGCGGGCTGACCCGCGCCGGTGGCAGCTTCCGGCCCAGCAGGCTGTGTCTGCGGCGCGTTCGAGGGAGATTGCTGACCGGACGCCTGCGCCGCTGGCCCGGCGGGGGTTGGCGGATTCGATCCACTCGCGCGAACGTGCTGCGGGGCGTTGGCCTGCCAGTAGCCACGGAGAATCTCGTAGCCGACGCGGTCGGGCCGGCCGAGCAGAGCCTCGACGAATTCCCACGCCGATTTGCTGCCCGTGTAGAGCGGCAGAATGAGCGGCTGGATGATCGAGACCGTCCCGTCAAACGCCCGGCAATCGCCCCACGCCTCGAGGTAGTGCGTCTCGGGAACGTGCCACTGGCAGAGGAACGACGTCTCATCGTGACGCATGCCCAGCCGTGCGGTGAAATGGGCCAGGCCTTTGTGGTTGCGCGCCGTGCTGAGGCGCGAGAGATGGCCCGCGAAGTCCAGGCCCGCGGGCGCGTCGTAGGCGGGATTGCCGCCGAGAATGAAGAGCGTATCCACCGCCCCCGCGGCCATGTCGCTTACCAGTTCCTGCAACGACGAAGCGCCGGGTGCTTCGACCGGATCGGTATAAAACACGGCCTTGCCAACGCTCCCCAGGCGCTCGTTCATCGCCCGCGCGAGCGCGTGGACCGAAGGCGGCTGGGAATTGCCGGCGACCACGACCGCCACTCCGCCGCGGGGCGGCGGGGTGTTGGCGTCCTGCAAAGGGTGCAGCAAATCGTCGGCACACGCCTGAATCCATTGCTCCAGGCCGGCGGGCGCTCCCGGTCCCTGCGGCGCGGAGACACCCAGCCGCGTTGCGATCGCGCGGGCGACGGGTTCCACCTGGCTGGGTTTTACTGGCCGCCGATGGTCGGCCATCGTGCCGGTGAGGGTGAAGGTGCTCTCGACCACGTACAGGCGGTTCATCGTCTGCTGCTTCGGATCGACGCCGAGCTTGCGTCGGCGGCCGTCGATGAATTGCCGGGCGTACGCGACGCTGCCCGCGTCTTCGAAAAGAAAATCCCCGTCGAGCGAGAGGATGACATCCGCCTTGGAGAAATCGTAAATCACGCGATCCGGTCCGCCAGCGCGCCCGGACACGCCGGTGTTGGAAGTCGGCTCGTAGCTGTGCCAGCGCGAGCCGGGGTATTGCCGAATCAGTTGCTGGATCTGGGCGGCAAGCGAGGGGGAAGTGATCGTGCCGGTGAGCAGGCGCACGCCGGTGGCGTCGTTGCGCCGCGCGTCGAGCCTGCTTTGCAGGGCGTCGAGGAAGTTGCTCCAGGAGCTGGCGTCGCCGGCGTGGTTGACGGTCTGGGAGCGGTCGGGGTCGTAGAGATCGAGGACCGAAGCCTGCATGAAGACGTTCGTCGCGCCCAGGCTCGCGGGGTGATCGGGGTTGCCTTCGATCTTCGTCGGCCGGCCCTCGTAGGTTTCGACGAGAACGCCCATGCCGTACCCGCAGAACGGCATGGTGCTGGCGAAGAAGAGGGGCTTGCCGGGGATGATATCTTCCGGCGGGTTGACGTAGGGGACGATCTGTTCCTGCGGGAAATCGCTGCAGCCCGTCAGGCCCGCCAGCGCGAGGGAGGCCGCCATGAGCTTGAGAAACGTCCGCCGGGTCGCGGGGTCCAGCCACTCCGAAGCGCCGCTGGGGAATTCCCGCGCCATTGCGTCGCGGAACTCCTTCCTTCCCGCGAGCTCTTCGAGCCCGCGCCAGTAGGAAGGGCCCTGCCGCCCCGCGAGCTTCGCGCGGATGGCCGACAGGTCGAGGGGAGCGGTTTGGTCGATTGGCATATGTCTGACGCCTTTCGCTTCCCGATTCATGCTTCCATCACCTGTGGCACGTCGAGCAGTTCTGCAACTGCTCGCGCGACAGGAGGTGGTACTGCTCCTTGAGCTTGCGGCCCAGGGTCAACTGCGTTTCCCCCGGATGCTTGGGGTCACGCGCGGGGTCGTAGTGGAGGTTGAAAACCTCATCCCGCGGGCGCAGCACGCGCTCCGGCTCGCGGTGGCATTCGAGGCACCACTCCATCTGCAGGCTCGATGCTTTCCACATCAGGGGCATGCCGTCCACCTCCCCGTGGCAGCTCACGCACCCCACGCCCTTGTTGACGTGAATGCTGTGGTTGAAATAAACGAAGCCCGGGAGGTTGTGGACGCGGGTCCAACTGATGGGCCGGTTGTTGACCCAACTGTCGCGCACCGGCTGCAAAAGCGGGGCGTTGGTCCACATCTGCGAGTGGCAGGTCATGCAGACTTTCGTCGCGGGAAGCCCGGCGAAGTACGAATCCTCGACGGACGTGTGACAGTAGCGGCAATCGATTCCCAGCCCACGAACGTGATGTTCATGACTAAACGGCACGGGCTGGGGCCGCACGTCGCCCTGGCGGGTGATGTAGGAGGATCGTTCGTAGCCCCAGGCCATCCAGCCGAGGCCGGCAGTGAGGAAGATCGTCCCGAAGATCGACACCCGGGCGATCGTGTTTGTTGCGGGATGAAAGAGCTGGGGCATCGCCGTGCGTCCGAGAAGCTACCCACCACACCTCGCCCGGCCGACGCCGGACTCACGCAAAGCGGCATGCTATCCACGCCCGCGGGAAGTTCGGAACGGCGCTTTTTTGCTCGACACCCGAATTGAGCGAAATTTCTTTACGCATGATCGGGTCAGGGAATGGAGGGGGGGCGCGCCGGTAATTTGACGTGCATCGCCGGCCGACGATCCGCGAATTTGCGGATGGTTGGGCGCTCAATTACTAAAAGAATTGTCGTGCGGCTCGCCACGAGGTGACGAGCGCCCGATGAATTGTTACCTGTCACACACTCCGGGTTATCGGCGTGCGGATTCGGCCGGGATCGGCGGCACGGCGTCCGCCCCGCGGCCGTCTTCGACGTGTGCGACCGACTCGCGCGGCGCGGAAGCCGAGCGGCCGTCGCCGACGGAATGGCTATCCCGGCGCGGGGCGCATACCTCGCGCGCTGCCCGCGCCTGTCGACTGACGCGCGGGTGCTCCGCGCCGAACAGATCCAACTGCACGATGTCGTTCTTGAAGAACAGCGAAACCGTCCAGTCGATCAGCACGCGCATGCGCCGGTCCCACCGCGGCATCTGGAACAGGTAGTACGACCGCCACACCCACCATGCCAGGAATCCCTTGATCCGGAAGTTCATCACCTTCCCGATCCCCTTGTAATGACCCAGTGCGGCAAGGGTTCCCTTGGTCTGGTAGACGAACGGCTTAAGCCCATGCCCGTGCATCGAACGGACCAAATTTTCGGCGAGCACGTGCGCCTCGCGCAGCGCGTGCTGTGCCAGCGGCGGATACGGTTTTCCGTTCGGGTCGGGGATCGACGCGCAATCCCCCAGCGCCCACACGTCCTTGCGGCCCTTGCACCGCAACGTCGCATCCGTCAGCGCGCGGCCCTTCTTGTCCTTCTCCAAAGGCAACGATGCCACGAGGGGATTGGGCACGACCCCCGTGGCGAGAATGATCGTCTCGGAGTCGATGATTTCGCCATCGGGAAGGTATAAGCGGCCCTCCTCGATCCGGTCGACGCGGGTTTCCGTACGGATGCGTATGCCGCGGCGGGTGAGCGTGCGGGCGGCGTAGTCGCGCAGCTCGTCGTCGAACTCGGGCGCGATGTGCGCCCGCGCCTCGATCATTTCCAGCCGCACGGCTTTCACGTCCACGCGCGGGTAGAGCTTGGCGAGGTTGGCGATGAATTCGTTCAATTCCCCCGCTAATTCGACAGCAACCAGCCCGCCGCCCACGATCACCATTGTCAGCAGCGCGGCCTTCCGCTGCAGGTTCCGCTCAACATCCGCGCGCTCGAAGCACTGGATCACGTGGTTGCGCAGGTAGATCGCGTCGGCAAGTGTCTTAAAAGTCAGCGCGTTGGACGAGCCGGGGATGAGGTCGGTGGCAGTCACACCGCCCAGGGCCAGAACGAGATGGTCATAGCGGATGATGTACGGCACGCTGTCGGCGGGTGTGACGGTCACGACGCGGCAGTCGAAGTCGATGCCGGTGATTTCCGCCTCGATAAAGCGCGTTTTGC
>JAQGHP010000712.1 GCA_028288775.1 Phycisphaerales bacterium
ATTCCACATTGCCGTTCCTCACGCGGTAGACGGCCTGCTCGGTTCCGTCGAGGGTAATGGCGACGCTCCCGTCCCCGTACTCGATGACTTCGACGCGATGCCCGCGGGAGGTTCCCGCCGCCAAAACGCGAGATTGTGCCGTCACTCCGTTAGGCATCTCACGCTGCTCCATTCCAGTGCTCCCCGTACGACTGCGATTTACCTTACTCCGTGCATGGATAACTGGGCAATGTACTAAATGCGAACCCCCGCGTTTTCCGTGGCTGAACCTTAGTCGAGCCGGGATAGCTCACGGTCCCCGTCGTCCCCGCCACAAGCGATCCCTACAATAAGTCGTCCGGATCGGCGTCATATATTTTGATCGGGGAACTAATCCCAAACACAAGATGCCCGCGGCAGGAGGGGCCGCGGGCGTCTTCCTGCGCGACATTCCACTTCATTCGTCGCCACCGCCCCCTCGTGCTACGATTGCGGTCCAATGGAGCATCTGGAAGGGCGTCAATCGATTCTGGCCGCGTTGCAGGGGAGGCAACGGCGATTCGAAGTCCTTCTCCTGCGACATGGGGCCCACGAGGAAAAGTTCCAGGAAGTGCTCGCCCTCGCCGCCGACCGCGGCGTCCCCGTGCGCCGGGTGGAAGGCCGCAAGCTCGACGACCTAGCCCACGGCGCAACCCACGGCGGCATGCTCGCGATTGTCTCCGCCAAGCCGCTCACCACTCTCCCCGAACTCTTCTCCCTCATCGACGCCCTCCCCGAGCCGCCCCTGTTGCTGCTGCTGGAAGGCGTGGAGGACGCACGGAATCTGGGCTTCACCCTCCGCTCGGCGGAGGCGCTGGGCGCGCACGCGGTGCTCATCAAAAAGCATCTGTGGGATTTCGACCCCATCGAAATCGCCCGCCCCGCCAGCGGCGCGTACGAGCGCATGCCGCTCGTGCAGATCGAGGACGTGCAGCCGTTGCAACAACTCCGCCAGCGCGGCCTCAACTTGCTGGGCTGCCTCGCCGGGGTGCGCAGCACGATCTACCAGACCGACCTCTCCGTCGGCAGCATCGTGGCCATCGGCGGCGAAAAGCGCGGCCTCAGCGGCGCGGTCCGCAACATCTGTGACGCCTTCATGACCATCCCCTCCCGCCCCAATGCCGCGTCGCTCTCCCTCTCCCACGCCGCCAGCATCATCCTCGCCGAGGCCATGCGCCAACGACTCCCCAAGTCGCCGCTGATGGAAGCGAGCGCAACCGTGCCGCAAAGCTGGGCGGATGATGACGACTCGCCGTCCTGAAACGCCGGTCGCAAAAAGATTGACCAGCCCGCTTGCGCGAAGTATGTTTTTGCTTCCTATCCACGTGGTAAGGGTTTGGGGAGCGGGGCCGGGGTGTTCCGCGGCTCAAGCCCACGGCAAATCCGGAGGTTGTTCCATGCTTCGATGCACTTGTGCCTGGGTTTTGGGTTGCGTGGTTTTGCTCGTTTCCGCATCGGCGTTTTGCGCCGATTCCGCCAAGACGGACACGCTCAAAAGCAACGGTCTCACCAAGTCCGGATCGACCTACGTGGTGCCCGAAGAGGCCGACGTGCTGGAGGGGATGAAATCCCTCCATGAAACCAAGAAACAGGTGGACGCGGATGCCCGCGTGCGGAAGGGCTACGAGGCCAAGCTCACCGCAGACCGCAACTTCATAAAGACGAGCAAGGTTGAGGCGGATCGTCTCAGTGAGCGCCTCGCGGTTGTTTCGGACGCCGCGACGCATAACCGCATGGTGGCGCGGTTCAACCTCCTGATAGTCAAGGTAAACGAGGCCATCGATGACCAGCGCGACCTGGCCGACAAAATCGGAAAAGTCGGCAGCGACGCGCAGACCAAGTTCGTTGACGACCTCATGCCGCTTGGAGAGAAGGCGGATGCCGCGATCGCGAAGTATGAGAAACTCGCCGACGACGCGGACGTGAAGGCCGCCCTGGCGAAGTCCGGTGCGCAAGCGAAACTCGGCCCGTCAACCGAGTTCGCCGCGGCTGTTGATGAACTAAAGAAGTGGCGGTCCCAGGTCGAAACCGAGGCGATCCCGCTGCTGGAAGAAGGCGGCGTGCATCTCGTGGACGTCCGCGTGAACGGCGAATCGGTGCCCATGATCCTCGACTCGGGCTCGAGCATGATCACCCTGCCCAAGGACGTCGCAGAAAAGCTGAAGATGGTCCCCGGCCCGCAGGACCCGCCGATCAAATTGCGCATCGCCGACGGCAACATCATCGAAGGCCGGCAGATGATGATTAAATCCGTCCGCGTCGGCCGCTTCACCGTGGAGAACGTGAGCTGCGTGATCCTTCAGACCAACCTGAAGGAAGCCCCCGCGATGCTCGGCAACTCGTTCCTCTCCCACTTCGTGGTAAAGCTCGACCAAAAGGCCGGGCACCTGCAACTCACCGAAGTCGAAGGCGGCGAAAAGAAGATCTCCGTAATCGGCGCCAAGTCCTCCGGAAAAGGCGACGCGGACGAGAAGACGTCTTCAGAGAAATAAACCGGCGCAATAAAGACGCGCCAACCTCCCAGGGGGCGTCAGAACGACGGAAATTGACCGCAAAGTGCAAAATGCAAAAATCAAAATGAAATACAGCGGATTGCCCTCACCGCGTAGCGGTCGGACCGAAGGTCCACCCTCCCGCCGCTCCTCATTTTGACGTTTGCAATTTGCGTTTTTACTTGGGAGAGCAGAGTCGATCCGCTCATTGCATCGGCGCCCTCCGCACGGCCGGACTTCAAGTGATCTTCTAATTGGTGAACTTGCTTTCAGCACTTCTATCCACCTTTCGCACTTTGGCGTGAAGGGCTCAAACGTTATCGAATTCGGGGACGGACTCGTCATGGGGCCCGCTGGGTCCCAGTCGAATCGGGCCTGCTAAAATCCCGCTGTGAGCGAAAATTTCAAAATGGATTCTCCAAGCCGGTTCCTGATCGGCATCGATCTGGGCACGACGAACTCCGCCGTCGCGTATGTGGATACCACGTCCAGGACGTGGGAAGTGCGCGATCTGGAGTTGCCGCAGCTTGTGGCGGCGGGGACGGTGGAAGGGCGACAGACGCTGCCGTCGTTTCACTATGAAGCGGCGGCGGGGGAGTTTGCCCCGGGCGCGTTGCGGCTGCCTTGGAGCGCCGACGATCCGAAGATCGCCGTGGGGGCTTTTGCACGGGATCATGGGGCCGCCGTGCCGGGGCGGTTGGTGGTTTCGGCGAAGTCGTGGCTGTCGCACTCGGGTGTGGATCGCACCGCCGGGCTTCTGCCCTGGCACGGGGCGGCTGATACCGAACGACTGTCGCCGGTGCAAGTCAGCGCGCGGTACCTGGCGCACATGCGGGCGGCGTGGGACGCGCGCTTTCCCGAGCACCCGATGGCCGGGCAGGACGTTGTGCTTGCGGTGCCGGCGTCGTTTGATGAAGTCGCGCGCGAGCTGACGGTCGAAGCCGCCCGGCAGGCCGGGCTCGTGCGCGTGGTGCTCGTCGAGGAGCCGCAGGCGGCGTTCTACGCGTGGATCGACGCTCAGGGCGCGCAGTGGGATCGGCACGTGAAGCCGGGGCAGAAGATCCTGGTTGCCGACGTGGGTGGCGGCACGAGCGACTTCACCCTCATCCGCGTGCGGCCGGCAGGCGGGGCGGGAAGCGGGAAGGTGCTCTTCCACCGCGTCGCGGTCGGCGAACATCTCATCCTCGGCGGCGACAATCTCGACCTGGCGATCGCCCATTACGTGGAGAAAAAACTCGGCCGCAAGCTCGAACCGCGGCAATGGGGGCCGCTGGTGCGCAGCAGCCGCGTGGTGAAAGAGACGCTGCTGGGCAGCGACCCGCCAGAACGAGCCGTCATCAACATCGCGGGCGGGGGGGCGAAGCTCATCGGCGGATCAACGCAGATCTCAGTCACGCGGGAGGAAATTCAAGACTTGCTCGTTGAAGGATTCTTGCCGCGGGTCGCGCTGGACGCGAAGCCGACGGCCAGGCGGTCGGGCTTTCAGGAGTTCGGCCTGCCCTACGCGCCGGACGCCGCGATCACGCGATACTTGGCCGCGTTCTTGTCGGCGCATCGCAACGCGGGTGCCCGCGACGATGAAGAGTCCACGCACGACCATGACCCGGCCCGCCCAGATTTGGTCCTGTTCAATGGCGGTCTCTTCGAATCGCCCGTGCTCCGCGAAAGATTGTTGGAAGTAATGGCAAGCTGGTTCAACGAAGCGCCCAATCCCGTCACGTTTCACGTTTCACGTTTCACTCCCCCCCACGTTTCACGTTTCACGCCCGAGGTGCTCAAGAACGACCGGCTCGACCTGGCCGTCGCGCGGGGAGCAGCGTACTACGGCATGGTCCGGCGGGGGCATGGCGTCCGGATTTCGGGCGGGCTCGCGCATTCGTATTTCCTGGGCGTGGAGACGGGAGACTCTGACGGCCGGGCGGCGATCTGCCTTCTCCCCGCCGGTGTCGAAGAGGGGCAAGTCGTCGAGTTGCCGGATCGAATTTTCAACCTGCGCATACGCCAGCCGGTGGAGTTTCCGTTGTACGCGTCGAGCACGCGGACGACCGATCGGCCGGGCGATTTGATCCCTGTCGATCCCGAGCAGATGACCGCGCTGCCGCCCATCCGCACCGTGCTGCAATCCGGACGGAAGGCGACAGCGGAGGCGGTGCAGGTGCGGCTGCACGCGAAGCTCACGGAGATCGGCACGCTGGACATCTGGTGCGCCGAGGCAAAGGGCGACCGCCAATGGCGTCTGCAATTTGACGTGCGAGCCGCGACCCGCGCGGACGTAGCCGGGCACGAAGCCGTGGGCGAGGCCCAGGGCGTGGTGGACGAGCAATTGCTCGTGGCGTGCCAGGATCGGATACGAGCCGCATTCCGCAAAGATCCCGGCGACGCAACCGAGCGGCCAGAATCGCTTGTGAAAACTCTCGAGCAAGTCACCGAAACCGGCCGCCTCGACTGGCCGTCAACGCTTCTCCGCGGGATGTGGGAAACACTGTGGGAGGTGTCCGACGGCCGGCGGCTTTCCGAAGTCCACGAAGCGCGCTGGCTGAACCTCGCCGGGTTTTGCCTGCGGCCCGGCTACGGACTGGCGGCGGATGACTGGCGCGTCGGGCAAATGTGGAAGCTGCTGCCCGTGGGCGTCGTGCATCCGAAGAACGAATTGGTGCGGGCGGAATGGTGGATTCTGTGGCGGAGACTGGCCGGCGGGCTGACGGCAGGGCAGCAGCGGACGCTCGCCGAACCGCTGATCGCGGACTGGCGGACGTGGCTCCGCAAATCGGGGTCAAACGTGTTCGGGCGCACACGCACGTTCCAATTCGGCCCGCACGAGTCGGCGGAGGTCTGGCGCATGCTGGGCTCCTTGGAACTTCTACCGACCGACATGAAGCTGGAAATCGGGGCGATGTTGCTCGAACGGTTGCCGCGGGAACAGACGGCAAACGTCCGCGACGCGGTGCTCTTCGCCCTCGGGCGAATCGGCGCACGCGTGCCCGTCTACGGGCCGCTCAATTCGCTCGTGCCCCCCGAGGCCGCGGAGGAGTGGGCAACGCGGATGATGGGAACAGACATTCCCGGCGACAAGGCGGCTTTCGCGGCAGTCCAACTGTGCCGGAAAACGGGCGATCGATATCGTGACGTCTCCGAAGCGGTGCGAGACGAGGCATTGCAATTCCTGACGCGACGGGCAGCGCCTGAGCATTACTTGGAATTAGTGAAAGAAGGCGGACAGCTCGCGACCGAAGAGCAGAAAATCGTGTTCGGGGAAAGCCTTCCGCGCGGGTTGAGGATCGAGTAGCCGGACACGGAAGTGCCAACAGAAAACGGGAAAGTCCTAACGCGTAAAAGGCCCTGGATGTTGGGCGCGTGACAGTTTCGGCGGGGTCTTTTCTCCCTCCTCCGGTACTGCGGGGGAGGGCAGGGGCGGGGGCCTGGTTTGACAGGCGATGCACTTGTTCCACCGGTGCAAAAAACGATGTTTCGACGAATGGCCGGACCGCCCCCTCCCTGACCCTCCCCCGGATTACCAGAGGAGGAAACCGAAGACAGACGGCCGGAACTGTCGCGCGTCCCCGGACGTTCGGATGCCGCACTTACGTTTTACGTCTTTGCGTTTTAGTTCTTCGCCTTCTTGTAGTCGCGCCACAGCCACTTCAGCGATTCGGGGAGGATCGCGCCGCCGTGGTTTCCGTTATGGCTGCCGTGGCCCCATTCGGTCTTGTAGTCGTAGCCGGCGAACTTCAGGGCCGCGGCCATTTCCTGGTTGGCCAGGAACCATGCGCCGAACTGGTTATCGATGTCGTTTTCGCCATCTTGCAGGAAGACGCGGATGGGCTTCGCCTTGCCCCTGGTCTTGCGGATCATCGGCGGATAATTGTGGCCGCCGCGGATGTCGGTGAAGCTGCCGATCTGACTGAGGACTTTGTGGAACGCGTCCGGCCGGTTCCAGGCGACGGTGAAGGAGCAGATGCCGCCGGAGCTCATCCCGCAGATCGCCCGGCTGTCGGGGTCGTCCGTCAGCTTGTACTCCTTGGCCACTTCCGGAAGGATTTCGTCCATCAGGAACCGGGAATACTGATCGCTCAGCGTGTCATATTCGAAGCTCCGGTTGTCCGCATTCCACGGGCCCTTCTCGGGCTTGCCGCCCTTGTGGCCGGGGTTGATGAAGATGCCGATGGTGACTGGCATCTCTCCCTTTTGAATGAGATTGTCGAAGACGGTGGGCACGCGAAACTGCCCCTTGGGATCGACATAGGCGTGACCGTCCTGAAACACC
>JAQGHP010000714.1 GCA_028288775.1 Phycisphaerales bacterium
CTTCCTTGGTCATCATGTACACGGCGGCGGGGATGAGCTGCTCGTAGGGGCTCGCGCCGGTGAAGAAGACGTTATGGCTCTGCTCTTCGCCTTCGTATTGCACGGGGTAGAAGAGCAGGCCGCCGCCGTAGGGGTTCTCGGCCATCGAGTACTTGGCTTCGAAGACCGGCAGGCACGACTTGCGGCTCACGCTGGTCCAGCAGCCGAAGGTGACGGCGACCTTGTCCTGCACGATGAGCTGCTTGGCCTTTTCGGCAAAGAGCGGCCAGTTGGACGCCGGGTCCACGACGACGGGCTGAATTTTCTTGCCCATCACGCCGCCCTTGGCGTTGATTTCTTCGACGGCCATCAGGACCACGTCGCGGAGCGACGTTTCCGAGATGGCCATGGTGCCCGAGAGGGAGTGAAGAATGCCGACCTTCACGACTTTGTCGTCGGCCCGTGCCCCGGCGCCGAGCGCCAACACCATTCCACAGAATGACGCCACCAGTTTTTTCCGCATGAGATGAGTCTCCACAATGGCCGCCGCCCGTGGGGCGGGGACCGCTTCCCGAAGGATGAGTTTTGATCGAATCAACAAGTGCCGGCGCAACGCGGGCGTTTGCCCGTGTGGTCCGGCCCGATGCACGAGCTCCGGTACGAATGGCGGCCGACCGGGGCCAGGAAAGGAGCTACCGGGCCCCGGCGGCGCTGGGGACCGCCCTGGGGTGAAGGGACAGGCCCCCCCGCTTCGACCGCTCGGCCGCCGCCGCGCGCCCCGTCCCGAGGCAGGAGCGCGCGGCGGCGGCCGTGAGTATTTCCCTTTTCCGGCGCAGGTGCGCCGGAGCAATCCCGACCTCCTTTCAACTGACTTGGAAACCCGCGATGCCCGGAGCCCATGCCCGGGATGCCGCGCACATCACAAATGGCGTGCCATCCGCGCAATCGACTTGCGAGTGCGCGCCCCGCGCGCAATCTGGGCAGATCCGTATCGGCGCTGCGTCCGCGGCGCGCGGGCGTTGCGGCGATGAAGTTTCGAGATCAAAAAATGTTCGAGGGAGCCGCGATCGTTCGTTGGTGGCATGAGGGGACAACCGGCGCAGCGCGTTGCAAGTGTTCCCTATTGGACACGGACAGCGCACAAGCGGCAGCGGAACGGGGCAGTGTAGGAACGCGGATCGGCGACGTGAATGCAGCGCGATTCGACTTGTGGTGAAGGATTTGGGCTTGCGAAATCCGTCTGAAAGGCTGGAATACAAGCATTTTGTGATGCAGGCTTTCAGCCTGCATGTGGAGCCTCAAAGGCTGCACCACAAGCGCGTGTTTGCTCACGCGCATTAAGCGGACATATCAGGTGTTTACGGCGGCGTGCCGGGCGGTCAGAACGTGGCCAATGATCTCGTCAACCCCCACCCCGTTGCGTACCTGGGCAAAGACAAAAGGCCCCTCTCCCCGCATGCGCCGGGCGTCGCGATCCATCACCGATAAATCTGCTCCGACAGCATCGGCGAGGTCGGTCTTGTTGATCACCAGCAGATCGGATTGCGTGACCCCCGGGCCGCCCTTGCGCGGGACCTTATCCCCGCCGGCCACGTCGATTACGTAGACCGTGTAGTCGGCCAGTTCGCGGCTGAAATGGGCCGCGAGGTTATCGCCGCCGCTCTCGATCAGCAGCAGATCGGGATGAAACCGCTCGTGGAGATCTTCCAGGGCCAGCAGGTTCGCGGAGATGTCTTCGCGGATCGCGGCGTGGGGGCAGCCCCCGGTTTCGACGGCGCGGATGCGCTCGGCCGGGAGCGCTTCGTTGCGGATGAGGAACTCGCCGTCCTCGCGCGTGAAGATATCATTGGTTACGGCGCACAGCGGCACCTTTTCGCGCAGCGCCCGGCAGAGCGCCAACATCAGCGCGGTCTTCCCGCTGCCGACCGGCCCCCCTACTCCAACGGTAAATGCGCGGGAGGAGAAATCGCGATCGATCCGTCGGCGTTCCCGGAAACGGTAGTTGCCGGGATGGTCCCATTGGTCGTGGCGGTGATCGATTTCCTCTGGCATTGCAGACGCTCAACTTTGGAAGAGTCGGGAATACAACCGGTCTTGCGCGCCTTGCAGAATGTCGAGCAGCGGCGCGGTCTGGGCAGCATCGTCCACGGACGTGTGGGCCGCAAGCGCAGCCAATCTTTCGGCGTGGGGCGATAAGCGGAATTGCATTCCCTGCCCGGCAAGCGGGCCGATCAAGCCAAGTCGCACCGCCGCCGACACTTGTCCGCGAAGGCTCAGGAACAGGAACAGCCGAAGGGTCGGGGTCTCCGCGAGCAGGAGCGCCCGGCAGACGGCTCCGAAAATCGACGCTAAGTGCCCCGCAAGCCGGGCCGATCGCACCTGCGTGCCCAGGTCCGTAAGTTCCTGCATCGCAAAGGCCCGGGTCGCGGCCAGAAGAAACGCCTGCCCTTGCGCACGGCTGGCTCGATTGGCGACATGATTATTCAGCCGGGAATCGCAATCGGCATCGAACGCAGCCAACGATTGCGGCTCGCGATAGGCCGCGGCCACGAACGGCATGATGGCGCTGGCCGTCTGGTGCAGTTGGGTGAGAAGGTAGGCCTCCAGTGATTCGGGCGTCACGCGCCCCTGCTGCCACGCCGCCTCGAGGCCGCCGGAATGGGCAAAGCCGCCGCTGGGGAACGCGGAGTCGGCAAGCTGGCACAACAACATTTGTGACACTGAATTACATTCATCCATATTCAATTGAACTGCCCATCGATGTCTAACGACTGCGCGGCCGATGCCCGCCCGGCGACACGGCGCGCACTTCATAGGCACAGCCAGCCCATAATACCCCGCCGTTAGAGGACGGCACGCAACTTGTTCTGCAAACCGCGTGCGCAGGGCGACAACTGACAAATCGATCATCCTGGCCCTTCTCTTCGCGTCGCAAATTTTCATCTCCGGATGTGCGGCAGGCGGGAAGCCTCCGCTCTGTGCGCGTGAGCGATGGGCGAGGCAATGGTCCGCCGGTCCCGACGACAGCGCCGGCGCGGCCGGCCAACGCGCTACGCTCGCGCTCGATCGGCTGCGCGGCGCGGCGGCGGTGCAGGCGGCGGGGATTCATGTATTGGTCTGTCGCCGGCCGTCGGCTTTCGCCTGGCCGGACCGGCACGTCTATGTCACGACCGGGTTGATGGCGCTGCTGGACGACGAGGAACTCACGGCCGCCGTCGCCCATGAGCTGGGGCACTTGCAGGCGCGTGACCATCAGGTCGCGTCCTTGCGCGGCCCCGCGGCGGACGACATCGAAGCGCGGGCCGACGCGCTGGGTTGCGAGATCATGAAGGCGCAAGGATATTCGCCCGGCGTCCTGGCGCGGGCGCTGAGCAAAGTCCGCGACGCGTACGATACCCCCGCGCAGTGCCGCGATGCCCTGACGCGCCGGATCGAATGGCTGCACGATTCCGATGGCGTGCGGTAATGTGAGCGATGAAGTGATGCGGGGCGATGCGGTAAACGTGAGGCGATGGCGTGCATGAGATTTCCGTTGCCCACAGCTTGGTCGGCGTGGTTCTGGAACAACTCGGTGAGGAAGGTCTGGCCGATGCGCGGGTGACGGTGGTGAACGTGCGCGTTGGCGCGTTGTCGGGCGTGGTGCCGGAAGCGCTTACATCGGCGTTCGGTCCTGCAATCGACGGCACGGCGCTGGCCGGGGCCCGGCTTCATATCGATGTCGTGCCGGTGGCGATCTGGTGCGATCCGTGCGCGAGCGAGTGCGAGCTTTCGGGGGCCGGGCGGCTGATATGCCCGGCATGCGGATCCCGCGCGGCGCGGGTCGTCCGTGGGCGCGAACTTGAAGTGACATCAGTGGAAGTAGTGTCCGTGGAAGTAGGACATGGGGAGTCGGGGCGGTGATCGCCAATCGCGATCAAGCATTCCGCAAGGAGGTTGCTCATGCTCTGTGACCGTGTCCTGGGAAATATGGAAGAGGGGTCGCTGGGAAATATCAGCCGGGCGGAGGATGCGCTGGAACTGCATTGGTGGGAGTGCTGGAAGCGCGCGTTGCGGAAGAAAACCGCGGGCGGTCGCGAAGTTCGCGTGCTGCTGCCGGTCGGGGTCGTCCTCCAGCACGGAGACGTGATATTTGACGACGGCGATACGCGGATCGTCGTGCGGGTTTTGCCTTGCGAGGTATTGGTCGTCCGGCCGTGGGATCTGCAGGAGATGGGCGTGTTGATGCTGGAGTTGGGGAATTTGCACGCCCCGGCGGAAGTATCGGCCGGCGACGTGCTGGTCGCAGCAGATGGGCCGGTGGAAGCCGTGCTGGTGGAACTGGGTTTACCGTTCGACGCCGAAACCCGCCGATTCGCGCCGCGTCGTTGCGCGGGCATGCCGGTGTTCGAGCCGGCCACCGATTTTGTGGCATCGCGTGCGTAGCGGTCCGCCCGCTCTAATTTGTCAGGCGGGTGCGGAGTCGGGCCGTGTCGGCCCGGTCGGCCCGAAGGTCGGTCTGGCTCCCTCTCCCTTGTACTCGGGGGAAGCGTTGCGATGAGCGGACGAGCGTCGAGTTGTGTGATTCGCAGGAAGTCCATGTAGGGTGGGCGTACTCGCCCACCATTTGTCACTCAGGCGGTGGGCGAACGGTGGGCGAGTACGCCAACCCTACATGATTTGGAATTCCGCGCAACTCTACGTTCCGCCCCTCACTCTATCCCTCTCCCCCAAGTACGAGGGAGAGGGGACCAGAGCGGGCCTTTGGCCCGACCGGGGCACACGCCCTGGCTCTGAAAAACTAGAGAGCGGTTGGGTTGCGTAGACCAGTAGGGTGCGTGGAGAGCGGCGAAATGGGTGAGGGTGAGATCGACGCGTTTAGTACGGCGACCGACATGTTGCGGGCGTTGCGCCACGGCCGGGTATCGTCCGCCGAGCTGCTCGCCATGCATTTGCGGCGGATCGAGCGTTATGACAAGTCGCTCAATTCAGTCGTTGTAAAAGATTTCGAGCGTGCCCGGCGCGACGCCGCCGCTACGGATGCGAAACGTGCGCGGGGCGAGGAAGCGCCGCTGCTGGGACTGCCGGTGACGGTGAAGGAATCGGTGGACGTCGAAGGCCTGCCGAGCACGGCGGGCGTGAGTGAACGCCGCGGGCACCGCGCCGCGGCGGATGCGCGGACGGTCGCGCGGCTCCGGTCGGCGGGCGCGGTGGTTGTCGGGAAGACCAACGTCTGCGTCTACCTCGCGGACTTCCAGTCGGACAACCCGGTCTACGGGAGGACGAACAGCCCCTGGGACCCGAAGCTGACGCCCGGCGGAAGTTCGGGCGGGTCGGCGACGCTGGCCGCGGGACTGATCCCGCTCGACCTGGGCAGCGACCTGGGCGGATCGATCCGAATTCCCGCGGCCTTTTGCGGATTGTGGGGGCACAAGCCCAGCGAAGGGGCCGTGCCCAACAGCGGGCATTTTCCCGGGTCGGAGTTGCCCAACGCCGCGGCTGCGCTGGCCGTGCAAGGTCCGCACGCCCGCAGTGCGACCGATGTGGAGCTCGCGCTGGACGTCATAAGCGGCCCGGACGTCGGGATCGACAGCGGCTGGCGGCTTGAACTGCGCCCAGCCCGGCGGCAACGGCTGGCGGATTTTCGCGTCGCGGTGCTGCCGCCCCAGCCCTGGCTGCCGGTGGATCCGGAAATCAGCGGCGCCTTGGAAAAGCTCGCGGATCGATTGCGCGACGCCGGTGCTACCGTCCGCGAATTGCAGCCGCCAGGATTGGGCGACCTGCGGGATTACTATCGGCTGTTTCGGTCCATGATGGCCGTGATCGTTTCGATACGATGGCCCATTGCGCTGCGGGAGCGCGTGGCGGCCGAAAAACTGGCGCGGGGCGAAGAGTTCCACGCCGCGGATGCCCGCGGAATCCGGGCCACGGCCGGGGATTACGTAGTGTGGCACGAGCAGCGCGAGCGCTACCGTGCCGCGTATCGGGATTTCTTTCGCGAATGGGACGTGCTGCTTACGCCGATGTCGATCGTCCCGGCGTTCGCGCACACTTCGGTGCCCAATGGCGATCGGCGGTTCACGATCGCAGGCCGGGAGACGGAGTTTGAGTACCTGAGTTTTTACCCCGGGATGGCGACGTTGTGCGGCCAGCCGGGCACGGCCTTCCCCGCGGGATTCACCAGCGCGGGATTGCCGATCGGCTTGCAGGCCATTGGCCCGTTCTTGGAGGACCGCACGCCGCTGCGGTTTGCGCAGTTGCTTGAAAAAGAGTTCGGCGGCTTCACCCCGCCTCCCGGGTATGACGGAACACTTGCCTGACGTGTGATGTCCTGGGCGCATCGGGTCCTTAGAGAATTTGCAAAATTGAAAGTATCGAGACCTCATGTCACTCGCCCCCACCGACTCGCTTGATCTTCAGACCCTCTCCGCCCGCTACCGTTCTGGCGCGTGGTCCCCGCAGATGGTTCTCGACGAAGTGCTGCGCCGGATCGAGGCGTACGGTGATGCGGCCGTGTGGACCGACAGGCTTTCGCGCGACGAGATGATGGCGCAGTTGAAGGAAGCGAATGCCCGCCGCGACGGCGGCGTGGCGCAGCCGCTTTTGGGCGTGCCGTTCGCGGTGAAAGACAACATCGACGTCGCCGGCCGCGTCACCACAGCCGCCTGTCCCGATTACGCCTACCGCGCCACGCGTTCGGCGACGGTGGTCGAAAAGCTCTGTGCGGCGGGCGCGATCCTCATCGGAAAGACCAACCTCGATCAATTCGCCACGGGACTCGTCGGCACGCGCTCGCCTTACGGCGTTCCCCGCAATCCGTTCGACGCCCGCTACATCCCCGGCGGGTCGAGCTCGGGGTCGGGCGTGGCGGTGGCGGCGGGGCTTGTGACCTTCGCTCTGGGCACGGACACCGCCGGCTCGGGCCGCGTGCCCGCGGCGTTTAACAATATTGTCGGCCTCAAGCCCACGCGCGGATTGCTCAGCACGGCGGGCCTCGTTCCTGCCTGTCAGTCGCTGGATTGCGTCTCGGTCTTCACCCTCACCTGCGCCGATGCGGGGGCCGTCTTCCGCATCGCACAAGGTTACGACTCGCAAGATCCCTATTCGCGCGATGCCGCAGAGCTGGGAGTCACGCCGCTGGCATTTCCGCTGGGCATGCGCTTCGGAGTGCCGGCCGATGAGCAGCTCCGCTTCTTCGGCAATTCCGACGCCGAGGCGCTGTACCGCAAATCGATTGAGCGCCTGAAGAAGCTCGGCGGCACGCCGGTGCAGATCGACTTCGAGCCGTTCGTCGAAGCGTCGCAACTGCTCTACGAGGGCCCATGGCTGGCGGAGCGGCTGGCGGGTATCAAGGACTTCATCGCGTACCGTTACGACAGCTTTCTTCCGGTGACGCGCACGATCATCAATGGCGGCCGGCGGTTCGACGCGGTCTCCGCATTCGACGCGATGCACGAGTTGCAAGCGCTCAGCCGCCAGGTCCGGCTCGAGTGGGAGAAAATGGACGTGCTGCTTCTCCCCACCACCGGCACCATTTACACCGTGGCCGAGGTCGAGGCCGACCCGGTGCGCCTCAACGCGACCCTCGGGTACTACACGAATTTTGTGAATTTATTGGACCTTTGCGCCGTCGCGGTGCCCGCCGGGATGCAGGCCAACGGCATGCCGGCGGGCGTGACGATGATCGCGCCACCTGGCCGCGAGACCGCGCTGCTCGCGCTCGCCGAGCGCTTTCATCGCGACACCGGCCTTCCCCTGGGCGCGTCCGGAAGCGCGCTGCCGGCGAGCGAAGCGCCGCCTGCCACCCCCACTCCCGACGGCATGGTGCGGCTGGCGGTGGTCGGCGCGCATCTTTCCGGCGAACCGCTCAATCATCAGCTCACCAGCCGCAATGCGCGGCTCGTGCGGGCGTGCAAAACGTTTGCGTGCTACCGTCTTTACGCGCTGCCCGGCACCATGCCGCCCAAGCCCGGGCTGGTCCGCGCCGAGAACGGATGCGGGACGGCCATCGAAGTGGAAGTGTGGGAGATGGCCGCGGACGCATTCGGCAACTTCGTCGCCGCCATCCCCCCGCCTCTGAGCATCGGCACCCTCCGCCTGGAAGACGGCGAATCGGTAAAAGGCTTCCTCTGTGAAAACTACGCCGCCACCGGCGCGCGGGACATCTCCTCGTACGGGGGTTGGAGAAAGTTCCAGCAGATGCGGTGAACGAACCGCCGCGTAATCGTTCAAGTCGCAGTTTCCGGATGAACGATTCCTCTTCTGCGCCCCTATTTTCCGCACAAGAACGCCACTTTTGAATGATTTGAATGATTGTGAATGATTTTTTCGGGGGGGGCATTAGCAAAATTATAACATTTATATCGCCGGAACCTGCCTCCACGTTTGAAGTCTTAAACCCTTGAACCCTCGAACCCTCCTACCCTTGGCCCACTCTTTGCTAAGTCTCGCTACAGGCGTGGTTTTAGCCTGAAAGCGTGGTGGCGCGGGGGCGGGGCTGCCGCGCTTCTGGGCGCTTTTGGAAGCGAATGGGCAAAATTGGCGAACAAACAAGCGGCCTACCCGCTTCGGGCGCGCGTCTCTCCACCGGGCGAGCATCGGCGGTAGCAATATTATCCGTGGGCGGGGTCTGCCTTTCTCTCGCCCTCTTTGCTTACGTCCGGGCCTGGGAGCGTCAGGGAATTGCGGATGATCTGGCCTACCGCTCCAAGGAGCGCGCGGAGATCGTTCGAAACAAAGTGCTGCGCTCGATGGAAGTGCTGCACGGCGTCGCCTCGCTGGCCGCGGCCAAGGACACCATCAGCCGACAGGATTTTCGGACGTTCGTAACCGATGCCCTGGCGCGCCAGCCGGAGTTGTTCGGCCTGGCGTGGACGCCCCGCGTGCCGCATGCACAACGCGAGCAATACGAGCGGGCGGCGCGGAACGAAGGGTGGCGCGATTTCGAATTCACCGTCCGCGACGCCACCGGCCACGTCTCCCGCGCGCCGGATGCGGCTGAGTATTTTCCCGTCTATTACATCGAGCCCGTCGCCCGTAACCGCCCCGCGGCAGGATTCGAGCTGGGCTCCAGCCCCCCGCGCGAACGGGCGCTCCGCCAGGCCCGCGAGAGTGGCCTCCCCACCGCCACGTCCGCCGTGCCGTTGGTTCAAGGCAACGGCAAAGGCCCTGGCTTCATCGTCTACCTCGCGCTCTATCGCCCCGCCGCGGAGGGGGCCGCGCGTGAGCTGACGGGCTACGCATCCGCGGTGTTTGGCCTCGATGATCTGCTCGCCCCCTCCGCTGGCGATCTCGCGGCGCAGGGGCTGGGCGTGAGCATTCGCGACGACTCCGACGGCGGCACAATCCTATTCAAAAACTACTCCGCCACGGGCGTGCCCGCCGGGGGAATGGAAAGCGTCGCATCGTTCGACGTCGCGGGCCGGCAGTGGTCGGTGGTGTTGCGGCCGACCAGTGCGTACCTCGCTGCCCGTTCCAACGGCCATTCCTGGACCATTCTCGGTGCCGGGCTCTTTATCACAACATTGCTCAGCGGATACCTCTACAGCGGGTTCCGGCAGACGGCTGCGGTCGAGCGCCGCGTCGTCGAGCGCACCGCGCAGCTCTCCTGCGAAGTCGCCGAGCGCAAGCGCGCCGAGGAAGCCGCCCGCATCGCCGAAGCGAACTACCGCGGAATTTTCGAGAATGCGGTCGAGGGCATTTTCCAAACCACCCTCGGCGGCCACTACATCCGCGCCAACCGCGCCCTGGCGCGGATCTACGGCTACGACTCGCCCAAAGAGTTGATGTACCACCTGGGCAACATCGCGGCGCAGCTCTATGTGGACACCCGTCGCCGATCCGATTTCAGCGACCAGGTGCAGCGTCGCGGCGTAGTCAGCGACTTCGAGTCACAAGTCTTCCGTCGGGACGGGAGCATCATCTGGATTTCCGAGAACGCCCGCGCCGTGTGCGACACGGACGGCAAGGTGCTCTTCTACGAAGGCATGGTCATCGACATCACCGCGCGCAAGCAGGCCGAGGATTCGCTCCTGCGGGCGCGTCAGGAACTCGAGCAGCGCGTGCTGGAGCGGACGGGGGAACTGGCGCAATCGAACGCGACCCTCCAGGAGGAGATCGCCCAGCGCAAGCGCGCCCAGGAGACCGCCGCTGCGGCCAACCTCGCCAAGAGCGAGTTCCTCGCGTGCATGAGCCACGAGATCCGCACGCCGATGAACGCGATCCTCGGCTACGCGCAGCTCCTTCGCCGCGACCCCGGCCTCGGCGGCTCGCAGCGCGAGGCGATGGACACCATCATGAACAGCGGGCGGCACCTGATCGACCTGATCGACGACGTGCTGGACCTTTCCAAGATCGAGGCCGGCCGCTCGGAATTGCACGAAAATGATTTCGACCTGAAGGCCCTGCTGGTTTCGGTGGCGGCGATGTTCCGCCAGCGCTGCGAGCAAAAAGGACTGGCCCTCCGCGTCGAATACCCGGACACGCAGGTGCGCTCCGTCCGCGGCGACGAGCGCAAAGTCCGCCAGGTGCTCATTAACCTCCTGGGCAACGCGGTGAAATTCACTTCGGTCGGGTCCGTCACGCTACGAGTATCGCTTCCACAGCGGGCCGAAGCCGCCGGCCCTTCTTACCGCTTTGAAGTCCTCGATACCGGCGCGGGCATCCCGCCCGAGGCGCAGGCGAAAATCTTTGAGCCGTTCCAGCAAGGGTCGGCGGGCCTCGTATGGGGCGGAACGGGGCTCGGACTGGCCATCGCCCAGCGGCAGATCGAATTGATGAGCGGACGCCTGGCCGTGGCTTCATCCCCGGGCCAAGGCTCGCGGTTCTACTTCACGCTGCCGTTGCGGCCCGCGCCGGGGGCGGCCGTCAATCGCAGCGAAATTATCTCGCTTCGTCCGGGGCAGCGCGTGCGGGCGATGGTCGTGGATGACGTCCGCGAAAACCGCGCCGTGCTGGCGGCGATGTTGAGCCGCGTCGGCTGCGAAGTCACGGTCGCCGAGGGTGGCGACGACGCGCTTCGGCTGGCGAAGCAGTGCCCCCCCGACATTATTTTCCTCGACGTGTTGATGCCCGGAATGGACGGGATGGAAGCCGCACGCCGACTGCGCGACGCCTCGGGCGGCGCGGCTCGGTTGGTGGCGACGTCGGCCTCCGCCTTCCTTCACGAGCAGCAGGAATACCGTGCCGCGGGGTTCCAGGACGTGATCGCCAAGCCGATCCGTTGCGAGCGCCTGTATCTGTGCGTCTCCGCCCTGCTCGGCGTGGAATTCGAGTACGCCCAGGAAGAAATCCTCATTTCCCCCACCGTCCCGCCGAAGTCGGCAGAGCAGTTGCCCGAATCCGTCCGCACGCGCCTGGCCGCGGCGGCCGAGTTGTACAGCGTGACGGAACTCAAACGGTGCATCGCGGACGTGGACCTGTTGGGCCCTGAAACGCAGCCGCTCTCGCAGTATCTCCGCCGATGTGTGCATGATTACGACATGGGGGGCATCTTGAAATTGCTGGCCGGCCCCGGGCATCGCTGAAAGGCGGTTTCAGATCCTTCATCGTGACACGGGCGTCCCGCCCGTGGGGGCGATGTGATGATTTGAATGACGTTGTTTTCCGGGCATTCCGGCTCCGCACGCACCAGGCATGGGCGGGACGCCCATGTCGCGTATGAGGTCCTGATTCCGCTTCCAAACAGTTTAATGACCGCAGTAGACCCCATTCTCGCCACCCAGATTCTTGTGGTGGACGATACGCCGGCGAACCTCGATCTGCTCACGCAGGTGCTTGAGGGGCAGGGGTATCGCGTGCTCGCCGCCCCCAGCGGCGAAGTGGCGCTGCGCGTCGCGGCCCGGGCGCTGCCCGACCTGGTGCTGCTCGACGTGATGATGGGCGACCTCGACGGCTACGAAACCTGCCGCCGACTGAAGGCCGATGCACTCACCCGCGACATTCCCGTGCTGTTCATCAGCGCGCGGGATGAGGTGCTGAGCCTTATCGAAGGCTTCCGCGCCGGCGCGGTGGACTACATCACCAAGCCCTTCCGTGAAGAGGAAGTGCTGGCCCGCGTCCACACGCATGTGAGCCTGAGCCGACTCGCCCACGAGCTGCGGACGAAAAACCAGGAGCTCGAGCAACGCTCGCAAGAACTCGTCGCCGCGAATCAAAAGCTCAAGGAAGAGGCCACCCAGCGCCGCAAGGCGGAAGACGCCCTCCAGGCGGCGGACGAGCAGCTATCCACCTACAGCGACCGTGAGGCCGAGCGCTGGGGCGTGGCCGGCTTCATCGGCCGCAGCCGCACGATCAGCCGCATTCTCGACGACGTGCGCCGGCTCCAGAATTTCGGGTCCGTAAACGTACTCATCTCGGGCGAAAGCGGCACCGGCAAGGAGCTCATCGCCCGCGCCGTCCATTTCGGCAGCACCCGGGCCAAGGGCCCATTCATTCCCGTCAACTGCGTGGCGATCCCCGAGGAGCTGGCCGAGTCCATCCTGTTCGGCCACGTCCGCGGGGCGTTCACCGGCGCGACGATGGACCGCAAGGGGCTCTTCGAGCTCTCCGACGGCGGCACGCTGTTCCTCGACGAGATCGGCGACATGCCCGTCACGCTGCAGGCCAAGCTCCTGCGCGTTCTCGAGGACGGCTGCGTCACCCCGCTGGGCTCCAGCCGCGGCAAGCAGGTGAACGTGCGCGTCGTGGCGGCAACAAACGTAAAA
>JAQGHP010000728.1 GCA_028288775.1 Phycisphaerales bacterium
CGGTTTCGGACTTCGGATTTGGTCATTCGGATTTCATTCGGGTTTCGGGGATTCGGATTTCGGATTTCCCCCGTTTCGTCGGCCATCACCTCCTTGCGATTCCACGTTCCTTGATTTCCCCCGCCGCATCCGCATAAGTACAGCCGTGGCCAACTCCCCCATTCTTCCCGGCTCGACCCTCGGCGTGCTCGGCAGCGGGCAGCTTGGGCGCATGTTCACCCTCGCCGCCCGGCGGATGGGTTACCGCGTCCACACGTTCTCTCCCGAATCAGACACGCCCACCGGGCAGGTCGCCGACCTGGAAATCACCGCCCATTACGATGATCTGGACGCCGTGCGCGAGTTTGCCAGGGGCGTTTCGGTGGTGACGTTCGAGTTCGAGAACGTCCCCGCCGCCACCGCGGCCGCCGCCGCCGAGTACGCCCCCGTCCGCCCCGGCGGCCAGGTGCTGCACGTCACGCAACACCGCCTTCGGGAAAAAACCTTCCTCGCCCAAAACGGCTTCCCCACCACCGCCTTCCGCGCAGTGCGCACGGCCGAAGACGCCCGCTTAGCCGCGGCGGATTTGGGAACGCCCGCGGTCATCAAAACCGCCGCGTTTGGCTACGATGGCAAAGGGCAAAGCAAGGTGAATTCCCCCGCCGAGGCTCAGGCCGCCGTCGCCCAATCCCCCGGCGTCGAGCGCATCTACGAGGCGTTCGTGGATTTCGAGCGGGAAGTGTCGGTAGTCGCCGCCCGGGGAACCGACGGGAGCTTTTCCCACTGGGGCGTGATCGACAATTCCCACCGCAACCACATCCTCGACCTGAGCGTCAGCCCGGCAGACGTGCCCCCGAACATTGCAACCGAAGCGATCGCCATCACCCGAGGCATCCTCGAAAAGCTAGAGGTCGTCGGCGTACTCTGCGTCGAATTCTTCCTCACAAAGAGCGGTCGGCTACTCGTAAACGAGCTCGCCCCCCGCCCGCACAATTCCGGCCACCTGACGATCGATTCCCACGTCACCAGTCAGTTCGAGCAACAGCTCCGCGCCGTCTGCGCGCTGCCCCTGGGTTCGACCGAGCAACTCCGCCCCGCCGCCATGGCCAACCTGCTGGGCGACCTCTGGAAAGCCGGCGAGCCCAATTGGCCCGCGGCGTGCGCCCTGCCGGGCGTCGAGTTGCACCTGTATGGAAAGGCCGAAGCCCGCCGGGGGAGGAAAATGGGCCACCTAACCGCATTGGCAAACACGTCCGCCGAGGCCGCAAACCTGGCGCTGGAGGCGCGCCGACAATTGCAAACGAATAACGACGAGTGAACCGTGACGAAGTCACGCCCCGTCACGTCTTCACGCTCCACGACCGTTGTCTTACCCGCCGCACGTCGCAAGAATACCCCACACATGCAAACGGTCCTCACAACCCCTCGTACGGCTGGCACGGGCGTCCGGCTGCGGGGAATCCGGCGGGCCTTCGACAACGGCGTCGTCGCCCTCGACGGCATCGACCTGAACGTCGCGCCCGGCGAATTCCTCGCCATCCTCGGCCCCTCGGGCTGCGGGAAATCCACCCTCCTGCGACTCATCGCCGGGCTCGATCAGCCGCAGGAGGGGAGCGTGAATGTGAGTGACGGCGCGGATGCCGCGGATGCACAGGAGCGGGTAAAATCCGCCGTGCGTGACACGGGCGTCCCGCCCGTGCCAGTTGCGCCGGGCCCCGGAGACCCTCACCATTTGCAAATTGAGAATCGCCAGAGCGCAACCATATCCCACACTCCCGCACACGCGCGCGGCCATCGCGCCGACATCGCCTACGTCTTCCAAGATGCCCACCTGCTCCCCTGGCGCAACGTCCTCGACAACGTGGCCCTGCCGCTGGAATTGATGCACGTCCGCGCACGTGAGCGGTCCGAAGCGTCGCGCCGGGCGATCGAGCAGGTCGGGCTTACCGACGCAATCAGCCGCTACCCCAATCAGCTTTCCGGCGGAATGCGCATGCGCGTCTCGCTCGCCCGCGCAATGGTGACCGAGCCCAGGCTTCTGCTGCTCGACGAGCCCTTCGCCGCCCTTGACGAGATCACCCGCCAGCGCCTCGACGAGCAGCTCCAGCAGCTCTGGGCGGACCGCGGCATGACCGTCGTCTTCGTCACGCACTCGACCGTGGAGGCCGTCTTTCTCGCCGGCCGAGCCATCGTGATGAGCAAGCGGCCCGGCAGGTTTATCGAAGACCACCCGATCGCCCTCCCCGCCGACCGCCCTGCGGAAATTCGCGGAACGCCGGCATTCGCCCGCGAAATGCGCGTCCTCTACGATGCGCTGGAACGGGGCGGCGCATGAACCGCACGACCAAGACGCTACTCGCCCGCGTGCTTCCCCCGGCGATCGTGCTCGTGGCGGCGCTAGCGCTGCTCGACGTGAGCATTCGCCTGGCCGGGATCCGTTCGTACGTTCTCCCCCGGCCGATCGACGTGCTGCGCGCGATGCACCACGACGCCCCGGAGCTTCTCACTTCGCTGGGCTGGACCGCGCTCGCCGCGGGCTGCGGATTTGCCGCGAGCACGCTCTTCGGGGCGCTTGTCGCAATCGCCCTCTCCGCCTCGCTTCTCGTTCGGCGGGCGCTCTACCCCTACACCGTCTTCTTCCAAACCGTGCCCATCGTCGCGGTAGCACCGCTGCTGGTGCTGTGGCTTTCGACAGGGCTGGAGCGCGTCGCGGTGTGCGCGTTCATCGTCTCGGTCTTCCCCGTCATCGCGAACACCCTCACCGGCCTCCTCTCAACCGACCCGGCACTGACAGACCTCTTCCGCCTCTACGGCGCGCGCCCCCTCGCCCGCCTCTGGAAATTGCGGCTGCCGTCCTCGCTGCCAAGCCTGTTCACGGGATTGCGCGTCGCCGGGGGATTGGCCGTGATCGGCACGGTAGTCGCCGAGATCCTCGTGGGCGACACCGGCGACCGCGCCGGCCTCGGTGTACGCGTCTACGCCGAGATCAAATACGGCCACACCGACCGCGCCTTCGCCGCGGTGCTGCTGGCGTCGCTGCTGGGGCTGGCCTTCTTCGGCGTCGTCAACCTCGCCAGCCATCTCGCCCTCCGCCGATGGCATGCGTCAGAGCGATTGTCGCGCCATTCGATTGCGCTTGGGCCGGCGCGCCGCCGCGGTGCGGAAAACCGCGAAGCCGCGAAGGGCGCGAAGGAAGACGCGAAGAAAAAAAATACTGAGCGCCAAGGCCGCCAAGGAGCCAAGAACGCCAAGCAAAGAATTTTCTTGCTTGGCGTTCTTGGCTCCTTGGCGGCCTTGGCGCAGATCTTCGTGCTTCCCTGCAGGAACCGAGAAAATTGCGAACGGCCCTCTCTGTGCACCAACTTCCCGATTCTTCTTCGCGTCTGTCTTCGCGCCCTTCGCGGCTTCGCGGTTATCCGCGTTGCGGCTCGGTGTCAGGCGCGACGGGTCACTGCCCCGCGTGGCCGGTACTGGCGAGATACCGGATGAGGTCGCGGAATTCGGCGCGGGTGAGGGTGTCGGCGAGGCCGGGGGGCATTACGGAGCCGCGTTGGGTTTTTTTGGCGATGGTGTCTTTACGGAGCCGCACCTCGGCGTCGCGGGCGAGGTCGCGAATGACCAGTTCTCCCGCGTCCTCGCGGAGGATATAGGCCTGGTAGGTGTCGCCGGACTTGGTCGTCAGCTCGTAGGACATGTACCCCTCCTTCACTTCGCGGTTGGGCTCGAGGATCGATCCGATGATGAACTAGACGGATTGGGCGGTTCCCAGATTGCCAAGGTCGGGCCCGATGTGGCCGACCTAGCCGTTCATCTAATGACATGTCATGAAGCTGATTTAGG